>CANBFZ010000131.1 GCA_947367725.1 uncultured Eubacterium sp. | reverse complement strand
TCCAATTCTACAAGAGGCTATGTCTATGAAAGAAGAAACCATCGCAATCAGAAGGCGGATTCACGAAAATGCAGAACTAGGCTTTGACCTTCCCAAAACAAGCAAACTGGTCACAGACACCCTTTATGCCATTGGCTGTGAACCAAAACCGTTGGGCGGCGGTATCACCTGCACCATCGGAAGCGGCTCGCCGGTCCTTCTCCTGCGCGCCGACATGGACGCGCTGCCGCAGATGGAAGATACAAACCTTCCCTTTGCCTGTAAAAGCGATGCCTGCCATTCCTGCGGTCATGATGCCCATACTGCTATGCTGCTGACTGCAGCAAAACTTTTAAAAGCGCATGAAAGCCAGCTTTCAGGCACAGTCAAGCTAATGTTTCAGGCAGGAGAAGAAACACTGCTAGGTTCTCAGAAAATGATTGATGCTGGTATTTTAGAAAATCCAAAAGTCGACGCCGCCATGGGACTGCACATGAATTTCGGTCCCTGCGGAGATTTTGACCTACATGCAGGCACCCTAGTTTACGCGTCCCATCAGATGATGCCGTCAGCTGACGAATTCAAAATTACGGTCAAAGGTCGTTCCGCCCACGGAAGCTGTGCTTTTCAAGGAATTTCGGCAGTCAGCGTCGCATCCGCTATCGTAGCCGGTCTGCAGCAGCTGCCTGCCTTGGAACTTCCCTCCGATGAACAGGCGATTCTTTCTGTTGGCAGTCTGCACAGCGGCAACGCATCTAACGTGATTCCCGATGAAGCTGTAATTATGGGAAATTTCAGAGCCTACAATCCGCAGTACCGAATCTTTCTGAAGACTCGCGTTTCTGAAATCGCAGCTGGCATTGCAGCAGCTTGGCGCGCCAAAGCTGTCACAACGTATATCGCAGGTGTCGCGCCAAATATCAACGACTCTGCCCTTGCCGCTGAAATGGCTGGCTATGCAGCAGAAGTTATGAAGAAAGTAGAAGTCATCCCGCCAGTCAAAGGCTCGGAAGATTTTGCTAATCTCTGCAGCCACGTTCCGACCTTCTTTGCCAACGTCTGCGCTGGAAGTCCGGAGGACGGTTATACTTACTCCATGCACAATCCAAAAGCCATTTTAGATGAAGACGCATTGCCTTACGGCGCAGCAGTTCATGTAAACTGCGCAATAAACTGGCTTGCAAATCACAAGTAAAATTTGTATCATTGCATTTAAGAAAGGAATTATCATGAATGGATTATACGCACTGACAATTATCATGATTGTCTACGCACTGGGCGATATGATCGCCACCAAAACAAAAGCAATTATCTCCATGCTGTTCGTTGCTTCCGTAGTCTTTGCCATCGGATTTTGGAACGGACTGCCTGCAACCATCTTTGCAGATTCTACTCTGCAGGGCTTTGCCAGCGTCACAGTGGGTCTGCTGCTTGTACACATGGGGACTACCATCGCGCTGAAGGACTTAATCAAGGAATGGAAAACTGTAGTCCTCGTACTCTGCTCCACGATCGCAATTTGTCTCGGCGTTTACTTCCTGGGCGGTATAATGATCGATAAAGCTATGGCGCTGATCGGCGCTCCGATTCTGGGCGGCGGCGTTGTGGCATTTATTGTAATGAGTGATGCACTGAAAAACGCCGGTCAATCGGTTATCGTCTTTGGTTCTCTCGTTCTCGTGATTCAGGGTGTTGTAGGCTTTCCGATTGCGTCCTTCCTCTGTAAAAAAGAAGCGCTGCGTCTGAAAGGTCAGATTGCATCTGGTGAGCGCATGCTCAGCAAACCGCTGGAAGACGAAGCTGCAAAACCGACCTTCCGTATTTTCCCGAAAACGCCAGAAGATTACAATGGACCCAACTATCTGATCGCAAAACTTGCCGTCGTTGCATGTCTTGCCCAGTGGCTGTCCAGCCTGACTGACGGCAACGTCAACATGCTGGTCATCTGCCTGATTCTGGGCGCTATTTTCAAAGAAATCGGCTTTCTCGATGAGGCTTCTCTGACAAAAGCCAACGGCTTCTCCTTCGTCATCGGCGCAGTTCTCGTCAACGTGTTCGCAAGTCTTGCCAACACGACTCCGGCACTGGTTCTTTCCATGATTAAACCGCTGGCAGTGGTTGTCGTTGTGGGCCTTGCATGCTGTGCAGTTGTCTCCATCCTCATCGGAAAGCTTTTCCACCAGAGCTGGTACCTATCCTGCGCCCTGGGTGTCACTGCCCTCTTCGGCTTCCCGGGAACTCTGATTGTTCCAACTGAAGTCGCAAAAGCCGTCGCTGACAGCGATGAGGAGAAAGAAGTGATTCTACAGAACATCCTGCCAAAGATGATCATCGCAGGTATGGTATCTGTATCCATCGTTTCCGTTGTCTTTGCTGGTGTGATGGCAAACTGGGTATAATAAAGACGGCTGCACCGATTCTTTTCAGCGGTAGACTTTCTTGCCTTTTTACCCCAACTTCAGTTGGCTAGGCAAAACGGACAGCGAAGCGAATGCAATGCGCGGAGGAGTATGCGAAGCATACGTTGGTTGATATTCCGGAACTATCGAAAATCGATAGTTCCTACATAAAAATCCACATAGTTGACGCTATGTGGAAAAGATTGTTTTTGAAGGTTTGTCAAACATATGTTACACCGTCATGCAAAAAATTAAATAAAGTGTCCTTAGGAGAAACCCACTTCAGTGGACGCATAGGAAAGTTGTTGTACTTTCGGTTATGGACTTTTAGCTGGGCAGCAAAGTCTGCAAAGGAGTTGAATGTATGGGTTGCATAGAAGTATTCGTTGTCTTTTCTATGCGAGCGTTCTACCTTTCCATTATGTCTTGGGGTAAAAGGTTTAATTAGCTTATGCTCAATACTCAGCTCTTTGAGTTTCTTCTCAAATCGGGTAAGATCATTTGCTCTTTTGCTGACAAATCGTTTTGTGAACTCTGGTCCATTGTCTGTCTGTACACATTCCACAGTAAAAGAAAACGCTTTTATCATGTGTTCTAAAAATATCGCAGAAGAATAGCTGGAGATTTCATCAAATGCTTCCACATAGCGAAATCTAGAGAATTCATCTATAGCAGTGTATTGATAGAATTTTTGACCGGAAGCTTTACCGACTAAGCAAGCGGACGGAACATGCTTTACATCAACCTGCACCCTTTGCCCTGGATATTTCATTTGTTCATAAGGCTTTGGGATATACTTTGGATTTGGAGGCTTGATTGGAGTAAGTGCAAGTCTTTTGAGTACACGCCAAAGACCGGTAATCGAACGAGAATATCCACGCTGAGAGAGTTTTACCCAAAGGACGACAAGTCCGGCGTGAGGATTTCTTCGGCGCATATCTTTGATGAGTTTCAGTTCCTCAGGTGTATGCTGCTTAGGGTGATGATGCGGTTTTCTGGAATGTTGTCTGAGAGACTGGATAGAGCCGTCAAAACGACGATGCCAACGATAGATGTATTGACGATTGACCTTGTATTTGATAGCAGCCTTAGTAACACCATATTTTTCAGCATAATTTAAAAGGGATAGACGAAATCTCATATCTTGTGTTATACTTGTCATGCGGGACCTCCTGTGTAATGGTTTGGTGTGGTAACTTTACTATAGCACAAAAATGAGTTCCCGCAATTTCTTTATTCAGTTGTAACACATCTATTGTAAACCTACAACTTTTATATGGGAAAATTTGTTTTCCTATTGAATTTTCCTCTTCTTTATGGTATATTGGTGCCAAGAGGAAAGCCTAGCGGCTGGACTTAATTGACAGATAAACCGCCTTTAGTTGTCAGCCTTGGGCGGTTTTTTCATGCTCACAGTAATCCTTAATACCCCTTTGGAGTATGTAAGAGTCACTCTCACCATGTTGGCTCCTTTCTCCCTTTTGAAAAGTTTGAATATTGCCAGCCGCCTTTTTGACTTGTCCTCTTGACAAGTTTATTATATCATTTTTCATAGAAGGATGCCACTGAAAATCTATCCTTTGATGAAGAAATCCTCAAAGCCTGCGCCATTTGGATTTCAAATGTTTAAAGCTAGTTATCCCTCCTTGCTTCTTCTAACCATTTTGTTGCATCATCTGTATCTGTCTCATGATAAAAGTCTGTATCGAACCAGAAGCCTTGTTCCAATTCCCGAATGGCCCTTTCCGCTTCATCTGCATATACCGTAAAAATACTGTCTCCATCTATCAAAAGTCTTACCGATGCGTTTTCTTCATCATACTCAATACTATATTCCCCTTCATCATAAGACAATGTCCAATCATTATCAATGCTAATAGTAGTGGCCTGATACTTACCATCTTGAGTAAACCTATAGAGGTCTTCATAATCATAATCGTTTTCTCGCCAATCTCCAATAATAGTAGCTTCCAATTCTTTTTTAAACGTTTTCAGTTATCACAAGTAAAATCATGAGAATGCCGACAAGAATCCACCGCTTTTTCTTATCTTTAAGCATCCTTTTCATATTTTCAATAATATCCTTTATTTTCTTTTTGTCGAGAAATTTATCTTGGGGTTCAATGCTCTCAGAGTTCTTCCCACTATCAACTGACTGTACAGTGTCTTTAGAAAATTCATCTGCTGCTATCTCTGTCGCTGGATTCATTTCAATCATTTCACCGCTACAGTTCGGACAAAAATTACTGTCAGAAAGCTTTCCACATTTGCTACATTTTTTCATTTCTTTCCATCCTTTCCTTCTATCCTTATTTTTCCTTATCACTAAGAGGCTGCGCCTACTCTTGACTAATGTCTCTCGTTCTTTGTTCCTTCGTTACCGCTTTTCGTATCGCTTGCAAATTATATAAAGCATTTACAATAACCATATTCATTACAAAACCTGCAATAGCAATAATGATAGCTACAAGCGCGAGTATAATAAATGAACCTGCGTCCCATGGATTGAACATTGCTCCTATAATTAAGCAAATGGCAATAAATAAAATGATTGCCGCTTCAATTAACGCTGTCAATTTCAAAATTCTAACCCATACATCACTTTTCTCGTTGCTTATCCGTTGAATAAAGTTCTTCATTTCCCCGCCACAATTAGGGCAAAATTTACTTTGTGCTACTGTACCACATCTTTCACATTTCTTCATTTTTATTTTATCCCTCCGCATTTAATATATATGCCGCCGTACCAACCGCCGCTTCCATCTCATGCACATGGCGTGAAACGGTATCAGGACTTCGACGCATTTTCTTTGCCACTTTCTTGAAAGAGCCGCATTGTTGATAAAGCCGCCACATCTTTTCTCTTTCTTTCTGTGTTACTCTGGTTCCTTTTGCCATGACCTATTTCACAACCTTATCTTCTGGACGAATCATCGTATTCTTGATAACCTTTTCAAACTGCTCTCTTACATAAGATTCAGCCGTCCACTTCCTATCAGAACCACCGTCAGCAAGGACTTTATTCATCTTGTCCAACTGTACAAAGAAGTTCTTCGGTAATACGATTCTTTCTTTTTCTGTGTCGATAATAATTCTCATTAGTTTCTACCTCTCTTTCTGTGTTTCTCAAGTTCTCTGTTAAACCTGTGAATCCATTATACCGTGTACCCCCCCCCCGTCAATATTTTTCGATATTTTACAGTTATTTACATTCACACACAATACTTCTTTGCATTCTATTGAAACACACCGCACGCATGATGAATTCCGTTGAAATCTATTGATTCTTTATTGAACCCTTACAGTTTATCCCATGTTTTGACATTTCCTTCAATGTGACTGATAGATTCCTCCTTGATTCATTCATATTTTACTGAATTACTCTACATCTCACCAAAAACAAAGATGAAGAGGAACGCTTCTATTACGCCCCTCTTCATTTCTGTTTTACCTATCTCATATTCAGTTCT
>CANBFZ010000130.1 GCA_947367725.1 uncultured Eubacterium sp. | reverse complement strand
TGAGCCGAAGCGCTACCTTGACTGCCTCAATGGCATCCTCACTGTAACCGCCAGCTCCTATCTTTTTTGCCCAGCGCGGCGTGCATGGTGCACCCCCTACCATGGTGATAAAAGATTCTTTATCACCGCTTTCCTGAAGCACTTTCTCCAGTTTCTTCTGCTCCGTCAGTGTTGAAGTCAGCAATGCGCTGGTTCCAATGATATCCGCATCATAGCGTTTTGCCTCTTCTATGATCGTCTCAACGGGAACCTCGCATCCTAAGTCAATGACTTCAAATCCCGCAGTTCTCAGCGTTGACGCAACGATACCTTTGCCGATATCGTGTACATCGCCTGCTACCGTCGCTAAGAGAATTCTCCCTTTCTTTTCAGGAATCGGTCGTTCTTTTTCGTCTAATAAATTCAGAATTGTGTTCGTCACACTTTTCATTACTTCTGCCGCATAGATTAGTTCAGGCAGAGATAAAGTACCACGATCAAATAATGTACCAATCTCGTCATTGCCGGCACCAAACCCGGACAGCAGTAAGTCTAAGAGGTCAAAACCTGCGTCCTTTGCCTCCTGGATAATGCGCAGCGCCTTCGCCTCATCAGCGTCAACAATGGCGTCTTTCGCTCTTCTGAATAAATCCTGCTTATCCAAATCCGCGCCTCCTTTTCATCCGTGTGAATAAAAAATAATAGTTAATATACAGTCTCTTTCATTTTACCACACAACTTAAGAATTTGCCATAGTTTTTTAGCTGCTTTCGCATCATCGGTCCATATCTTAACATATTGCACAATCGCACCGAATACTATATTTTTCCAATATTCAGTATTTTCTTCTTTAATAATATGGAATAGGCCTACTCCTTGCAAACCTATTCCACGTTATATCATTTGTAATTTGAGACTGTTCTGATCAAAATCGTTTCTTCATCACACAGTTTACTCCTTGCAAACTATGAAATTTGAATACTTTAACTTATTTCAGACCAGCTCTTTCTTTGAATCTTTCAACAGAGTTGATCGGCATATCCAGAACCTTTGCAATTCTGAATTTTGCAGCCATACCGTTGTTTTCTTCTGCAGAAGGTTCAACGTGGGACAGACCCAGACCTAATTCAACTCTCTTGTCAGTCATCGTAACGATGTCGTGTAATTCATCAATCGTTACATTCAGTTTCTCAGCTACATAAGCTTTGGCTTCGTCGATTTTCATCTTCTTAGCGAGCTGCATACGTAATACCAGATCTCCGGCAGTACGAACGCCGCCCATACCAGCGCAAATGGAGTGAGTGGCTTCAGCGCCTACAGGATCACCTACGCCTACCTAGAACCCGTCGACTTTGCCTATTTCTACTAAGGCTTTGTCGGCTCTGGAAATCATGTCAGACGGCATATTTTCTACCATTGGAACGCCGCATACACCCATACCTACGTTTGCGTGTACCGGAATGTTCGCAACAGAAGTGCAAGCCTTAATGAAGGTTACAACTCTTGCAATGTTCCAAGGGAAAGATTTGTTGCAGTTTGTGTTTACAACAGCACCAAAGATGCTTGCGCCAGCTTTTTCAACCAGTTTTACCTGATCATGCGGATAAAGACCAGCCAGTCTCTTTCCATCATATTTCAGCTTTCCGTGCATACCCAGTACGAATTCACCGGCCATACCGATTTCAACGCCTAAATCTGGGAACTGCTTTTTGATTTCTTCGCAAGCTTCCAATGCAGCTAAGAAGTCTGCATCGCCAGCAGCGCCGGAAGTATCCAGGTTGATACCGTCAGCACCAACATCGTATACCTGTTTTGCAACATATACGATATCTTTTACTGCATGCGGAATTGCTTCCTCCTGTGCAGCCATTGCTTCCTTGATTTTGCCTTCTGGCAGCAATTCTGCCCAGTTTTCTACCGGACCATCAGGTTTTGTATAGAAACCCAGGTTAGTCATTGCGCCGTAGAACAGCGGCATTGTGCTGATGTTCAGCGCCTGCTTCAGTGCGCCAGCTTCACGCTGTGCAACACCTTTTGCAGTCTTGTAGTTGTAGTCAGAGTTACCAATGTCTACAGAGTCAACACCCAGACATCTTTCGTAAATCAGAACTTCATTGTCCTTTACGATAGGAATCTGGCTCTTGATGTTTAATTTGTAAGCACCGGAGTCATTGGTCAGTACAATCTGTTTACCAGGTTCTACACCAACGATACTGCCCGGCATTGTGATGATATCATAAAGATGCTCGATTTCTGCATCGGTCAGAGGGTCAACTTTACCTCTCTTTACAGCATCTGCAATACCTTCAGCCATGTCCGCACGGATTTCGGCTTCTGTCATGTATACGACGGAACCGTCACCCATACGGGTAAAGTATTTCTTTTCTTCAGCCATATCGAATCCTTCCTTTCTTTTGATATTTATTTGAAAAAAATTTTTAACTTGAGATTAGTGTTTCTTCGCTTCAAACTTAGCTAATTCTTCAGCTTCTTCTTCGCCTTCCACTACGATGTCATGAATCCTCTTCTTCACATCTTCTGGAAGCGGTTCTGGCTTATAATTCTCTAAGATGTCGATTGCCTTTGCTCTGGTCGCTTCGGTCATCGTCATAGCGCCTTTCTTTTCCCAGGTTTCTCTCTGTGTACGGTCGATGTACTGAGTTGTAGACAGTTCCTGTCTCATATACTTTCTAGTATGCTTATGTGCTAAGTAATTGTTAGCAGGTCCTACTGCTTTAATTACGTCGAGCGCCATTGTATCCTGGTTTACAGGAATACCCTGCAGAATTCTTCTCGTCATTCTTACGATTTCTGCGTCGGATAACAGCTGCTCATAGCTCATGGTCATACCCATTTCCATCATACCCATACCATAGATGACGTTACTTCCTGTCAGTGCAGGCAGCATGTTAGTCATGGTCTTTTCATGTCCTAACTGTACGTCAAAGCACTTGCCGTCAGCCTATGTACCGCCTACATTGGTAGGAATTCCATAGTAGTGACCCAGCTGACCTACAGCTGCGGAACACATTGCGTGTTCAGGCGCACCTACAGGAGACTGTGCAGTCTTCATATCCATGATTGTAGTAGAAGATCCGTAGAGAATCTTGTTTCCTGGATTTACAATCTGTGCTAAAACGATACCGCCCAGGATTTCTGCGTTGGTGCAAACCAATGTACCAGCCAGTGTAGCCGGTGTAGTAGCACCGCAAAGTCCCATGGACAGAATATCGATTGGCAAACCGTGTCTAGCAGACAGAATGATAATGCTGGTTTCATTTTCATTGATTTCCAGCGGGCTGTTCGGGCAAGCACCCATCGCAACGATTGGTCTTTCTCTCAGCTTATCATAACCGCCCTGAATGGCAGCAGCCATGTCAATAAATCTCTGTGTATTCTTTACACCCTCAAGGTCGTGTGCAAAGTTCTTGGTCAGGTTGTTAAATACAACTTCTGCTTCGTGCAGGGAACGAACCTTCTGGTTTACATCACCCGCCGTTACAGCGATAGAGAATACGTCGATTTCTGGAATCGCGTCAATAAATCTTGCTACATTCCCCAGGTCTTCCTTGGTGGATTCTCTCAGTTCTCCTGTGTAAGGGTCAAAGATAAATACACCGGTACCAAAATTCTTGTATGCAACTTTCTTACCGCCGATCAAAGTATCTTTGTCCGGGGTTCTTCCGCAGAGTGTGAACTCTGCAGGACACTTTTCAATTGCGTCGTTTACCAGATTTCTAGGGAATTTTACTCTGTCGTTTTCGTAATCAACTTCACAGCCAGCGCCGGCTAAGATGTCTAACGCTTCTTTTCCATGCATCTGAAGGCCGTAGTCTTCCATCAGCTGGAGGGTCGCTTCGTGAAGTGCGTCTAAATCATCATTGGATAAAATGTTATATCCTGTGATGTCAGTTTCGTGGATAAATTTACCCATCTCACTTACCTCCAATATTTATCAGTTATAATCAGTTTCAATTGCCCGGCTTATAGTTTTGCAATCCAGTCCATGATGAAGTTTACTGTATCGGAAGCGTCTTCGCAGTAAGCGTCAGCGCCAATTTTTTCTGCCCAACGATTGGTTACAGGCGCGCCGCCTACCATCGTCTTAACTTTATCTCTGATGCCAGCCTCTTTCAGTGCATCTTCGATATCTTTCTGTACTGTCATAGTAGTAGTCAGCAGTGCGGAACTTCCTACGAATTCAGCGTTATGCTCAATTGCAGCGTCAACAAAGTTCTGTGCAGGTACTTCTCTTCCCAGGTCAATTACTTCTACGCCGTTCGTCTTAACCAGGGATGCAACAATACCTTTACCGATATCGTGTACGTCGCCTTCTACAGTACCGATTACTAAAGTACCAGCAGATTTTACTTCGGACATATCCATTTTGCCTTCGATTTCAGCGGATACTGCCTTCATAACTTCTGTTGCGAAGATCAGTTCCGGCAGGAAGATTTCTCCCATTCCGAACAGGTCGCCTAATTCTTTCATACCTGCAGAATAACCGTCACTCAGTAATTCAACCAAATCTACGCCTTCAGCTTCTGCTTCAGCCAGCGCTTCCATAGCGATATCTTCGTCAGCCTCTACGATTGACTGCTTTGCTTTTTCCATGATTGCCTCTCCTTCTAAGTAAATGTGGTAGAACTATATCATATGAAGTGCCCTTTAAGTCAAGAGGAAATTATGATTTTTCCCGTCTGCTCTCCAGAATCCCCGGAATGATGGCGCACAGGGAGCCGACCACAATGAGAATGATACCGAGGAGCATGTTTTGGGTAATCTCCTCCCCGTGGACAGCCCAGCCTAAAATGGGAGACAGGGCGGGCTTGAAAAAGTAAACCAACGACACCACGCTGGCCGGCTGGTACTCCATGGCCAGGAAATAGGCGAGGAAGCCCACACCCGCCACGCCTACAGACACAAAGAGGACATAGGGCAGGTTTTGGAGGGTGTATCCGGCGAAAACGGGAATATTGGCGAAGCTGTCCAGCCCCGCCCCCTGGAAGGCCTGGGCGGCCGAGGGAATGTGGGAGAGCAGGATAAAGGCCAGCACAATCAGGCTTCCGAACAGGAAGCTGAAACAGGTGACCACCGCGCCGCCGAATTTGGCCACCTTCCGCTTGCCCATCACCCCGTACAGGGAGAACAGCAGGGTGGACAGCAGGGCCAAGGCGGCGCCGGTCATGTTCACCCTGGTGTTCCAGGGGCTGATAATCACCACTGTGCCAACAATCTCCAGGGACAGAGCGGCAATATGGCGGGGCTTGATAGGCTCTTTTAACAGGAAAAAGGCCAGAAACGCCACAAAAACCGGGTTACAGCTGAACATCAGCGCCGACACCGAGGAGCCGGTATAGCTCACCGCCATCTGGAGGATGGGCATACACAGGGCGATGCCAATGAGGCCCAGCAGGGCAAAATAGGCCATGGTTTTGCCGTCCAGCCGCTTTCCCCGCTTTTTCAGATTGTGCAGGGCCACCGGCAGCAGAAACACAAAGCCGATGGCGAACCGGCACAGGGTCAGCTGGACCGGGTTGATCTGTCCGGCAATGAATTTCAGCACAACCTCGAAGGAGGTGAACATCACCACCGCCACAGCGATGTAGAAATAACCCTTTTTAATGCGGCCTCTCCCCTTTTTTCGATTCTGGAATGACTATATACTTCGCCCAATCACATCAGAGCACGCTTAAAGTCCTCGTACATCTCGAATACAATTTTTAAAATCTCTTCCAAATCCTCATATGTTCCAAAAACCGGATTTTTGATGCGGTAGTTCACATCAATCAACCGTCTGGAATACGTACTCCAGGGAGCGCCAAGGAGCAGGACACCGTCCTCCTTCACCACCCAGACCAGTTCAGCAAT
>CANBFZ010000129.1 GCA_947367725.1 uncultured Eubacterium sp. | reverse complement strand
ATGTTCTTGCGCCGATTCCGTCGGTGGTCTTTGCACCGTACGTCATCGCACTGATGCCGAGCTTTCGCAGTGCATCAGTGGTGGTGATATTTTTGGGTATCTTCTGGCCCACGTTTTTAAAAACCATCATTTCGGTGGAATCGATGGATCGCAACATTATCGATTCTGCAAGAACGCTGGGATTAAGTGGATTTTCTATGATCTTTGAAATTCTTTTGCCGTATTCTATCCCCGGCATTGTAAAAGGGCTTCGTGTGACGCTGACCACTGCGGTGATGATGCTGACCTTTGCGGAAATGATGGGCTCCACCGTGGGAATGGGATACTATATTGTAAATTACAACACTTACGGCAATTATACCAAGGTCATTGCGGGTATTATTGTTGTGGGTTTTGTTGTGAGTCTGTTGTCTGTATTTGTTGCATGGCTGCAGAAAAAACTGATCAGATGGCAGAATTCTTAATTCTGGTTAGAAAAATTTTTTTGAAAAAAAGTGGAATTTTTGATTCGCTTAACATACATATAACAGAAATCTAACCGACGATCTATATAATACAGGTATAAAATGAAATTGTGAAAAGAAAAGGAGCGACGAAAATGATTTTGAATAATGGACTAAAAAAACTTTTCTGTGCTGCCGCCCTTTTGTTTATGTTTGTAATAGCGGGGACGGTTGTTTTTGCAGACGATAGTATTGAAGGTCTTTATGATTCCTACGACGCTTATGATCCATATGATACTTACGGAAGTATTGTAACACCAGAACCAGGTGAACCAAGCGAACCGGGCACAACGCCACCTGATACGGAAGAACCAGGTCAGCCGGGCGAACCGGAACAGCCAAGTGAACCGGGCACAACGCCACCTGACACAGAAGAGCCAGGACAGCCGGGTGAACCAGAGCAGCCAGGTGAACCGGGCACAACGCCACCTGACACAGAAGAGCCAGGACAGCCGGGTGAACCAGAGCAGCCAGGTGAACCGAGTGAGCCGGGCACAACGCCACCTGATACAGAAGAACCGGAAGAGCCGAGTCACCCGGTTATACCAGTAGAGCCGACACCACAGCCGCCAACGCCACCTGTACCACCAACACCAGAAGTGCCAGATGTGGAAGATACAGACGGTGGTGATATATCGGTAGATATTGAAGACGAAGAACCGCCGCTGGCAGATTTGCCAGAAGAGGAGCCGCCGCTTTCTGAAGTACCAGAGGAAGAACCACCACTGGCAGATCAGCCTGATGAACCATTGACTGATATTTCGGATGGATATGTGCCTCTCTCTGATGTACCAACGACGGGAGATCACAGTAGTCTCATACTGTGGGCAGGCATGTTGCTGTTTGCAGCAGGCGGTGTAACAGTTACAGCAGTCTGTCAGAGAAAAAAGAACAGAGCATAGTGGCAGAAAAAATCAAGAGTGTGCAATTTTAGATATTTAGCGGGTACAGCCGGCTGACAAAGCGATAGAAGTCAGCCGGCTGTATTCGTTTTTGCAGAAGACTTTCTAAGTTTACGACTAGAGGAAAAAGAATGGTCTTGCAAGTCGGATTTTTACATGGTAAAATTAGGAAAGACATAAGCATAGAGTTTAAGATGCCACAGATCTTTTAAGACGCACTGATTCTGCACGATAGATAGACAAGGTACGTCTTTTTCTGGTATCTGAAATAGACAGATGGAGGATAGAATATGGCTGAGCGATTGGGAGAAAGAGGGAATACTTGGATGGAACATACCAACGTATTACTTTTGTTTCTTGCCTTTTTTATATTGACCTTGTGCCAGACGGGCACAGTTCTGATTGTGGGGCTTGTAGGGATCATTTTGTGTGGTATCGGCATGATACAGCCTGCGGTCAAGGTGGACTTATGGATTCTCATTCCGTTGATTTTATATAATGTTATGAGTGCTTGTTCTTCTTATGCAGCCTACGGGAATATGGTCAAAGGGTTTGCCTCGACCCAGTCGATTTTTCCGGTGCTGTATCTGTTACTTGCGTATCTTAGCAGGGAAGAGCGCGTGCTTTTAAAGCGGCTTTGTACTGTCTGGATGAGTGCCATTGCAGCCATGGGCATTTTAGAATTTGTAGGAAATGCGCTGCAGGGCGATGCCGGCAGATTAGGTGGTGTCTTTGGCAATCCCAATGCATTTGGAACCTTTCTGATTGTAGGCTGGTTTGCGGTGGTGAGCTGCAAATAGGACGAAAAAATCAGTGGGGGGGGGTGGCGCGTATTGCTTTCTTACGGAGAACCACTGTTTTTGATGGCTCTTGCGCTGACTCTTTCCATGGGCGCTTTTCTCTCTATGGCAGTGGGGCTGTTACTGCTGGTAATACTGCAGAAACGTTCTATCTACGGTATAGCTGAACTGTTTGCACGAGTCGGATTCGGTGTGGGCGTGGGATTGGTTCTTTATATTGCGGGGGATAAGACCAATGCGCCTTGGGTTTGCGCGGTGGTTTTCTTCTACTGTCTGCTGGTGATACTGCTGTGGAGCAAGCTGGAGCAGTTTTTGAAAGAAAGTAAATTCACTTCTTTTTCTATGGTGGTCATCGGGGTTTTGGGCGCTCTGGCAGCGATTTTGCTTCGGCCCAATGCGACAGCTACGTTTGCAGAGCGCATCGGTATGATGCGAAATGGTCTTGGATATTTCTTTGTCAATCCGATTCTGGGTGTGGGTCCGCAGCATTGGCGGGTTCTCAATATGCAGGACAGTGATAAATATTTCAATACCTGGCATATTCACAACATTTTTATTCATGTCGGCGTCGAACTTGGACTTGTGGCACTTGCCATGTTATTGATCATCGTGGTTCGTCACTATAGGAAACCGGAGGGGCACGCCCAGCGAGGCGGCTTTACAGCAGCGCTGGTGCATAGTTTCATGGATACGACTTTTCTTTATGTGGCAGCGGTGCCTTTTGTCATGCTGACGTCAGGTAATGACGAAACAAGGCGGCAGACATTGGGTGTAGCGGTGACCCGATCTTTGTTTGGCGCTTTTGCCGTCTACTTTGCGTACAATGTGTACTGCTGTGTCGTTTAGTACTTAGAATAAAGGGTTTGACAGGAGAAAAGAATATGCAGACAGGAAAAAAGAAGAATTCCTACGGGAGTGTAAAGGCGCTGCTTCTGGGCTTTTGCGTGGTAGCTTGTTTTGTTTTGATCATGGCGTATATTTCGGCATCTAAAATTCCGGATACGGTAGGACGAACGCTGACTGCAGCAGAGCAGCAGGAAATTACCAGCAGAAACAGTGCGTTGATTGATGATATTTGGCTGACTGCCAATGCAGATTTTCCGCGGGGTCAAAAGATTCAGAAGATTACCATCCATCATATGGCAGGCAATTTCACCTTGGAGCAAGTGGGAAAAGATTTTGCAGCAGGTGACAGAAAAGCATCTTCCAATTATGCTATAGATACCACTGGCAGCGTGGCACTTTATGTAGAAGAGGCGAACCGCCCATGGAGTTCCAGCAGCAAAGAAAATGATGATATGGCGGTCACTATTGAAGTGGCAAATGATACGATTGGCGGTGACTGGCATGTCAGTGACGCAGCCTACGAAAAACTGATTGTGTTGTGTGCAGACATCTGCAGGCGTAACGGAATTAAAAAACTAGTGTTTACAGGAGATGCCACCGGCAATCTGACGTTACATAAAATGTTTTCGCGTAAGACGGAATGTCCGGGCGCTTACCTTGAAAGTAAAATGGATGATATTGCGGATGCGGTCAATCAAAAACTAAGTACATCAGACGGAAAATAGCAACGGAGCTCGCTAGTCGTTGTACTTTGTGCCTTAGCAGATTGCACCGGGCAAAAAATAGAATCTGTGTTAAAAATATAACGGGAATCTAACCAATCATCCATATAATATAGAGGAAAAGGTGTTTTGTGATAAACTTGTTAGAATAGTATAAAATGTGGTAAAAGATAAGAAGAGATGTTTTAACAGGAAAGAAAGGAGCTTGACAGGAATGGGAACGACCCGCATACTTTGTAGCAAGCAAGCAAGCAAGCAAGCAAGCAAGCAAGCAAGCAAGCAAGCAAGCAAGCAAGCAAGCAAGCAAGCAAGCAATTGGCTTGTCTTTTTGTGTTAGGTTGAGCGTTGTTTATCAAAGGGCACAGCGCACTTCGTGTTTCACGGGTGTGCTGTGCCCTTTTTTGAATGGATATTGCAAAGAGAAGAGAAAGGAATTATGAAATGGGAAAAAGAAAGGCAAGAAAAGGACTTGTGCTTTTGCTGATCTTGATGCTGTTGACTTCAATGCATACAGCAGTGTTTGCGATGGAGATAACAGATGATGCAGGTTTTGTAGAGACAAATCCTCTGACAGTGCCGGCAGAGGGATTGGATATAGAAAATGGTACATTAAAGGGGATGAAACCCGATTGGATTCAGCTTGTCAATCCGGAAGATAAACCGATGTATGTTACGATATCGATTCCAGAATCTGTGACAGCTGTTGGGAACAATGCTTTGCGCGGCAGCGATCGTGTAAACATCGTTTCTTTGGATTTTTCGCAGGCTGTAAATCTGATTTCCATCGGAAACCAAGCTGCGCTGCACAACCATGCTTTACGCGGCGTAGTCGATTTATCAGCTACGAAAGTAGAAACAATCGGGAAACTGGCATTTTCGGATTGCCCGAATTTGACTGGTGTAATTTTGCCGCAGACCTTAAAGGCGCTAGGCAACCAGACAGAGGATTCGGGTTCCGTATTCTCAGACTGCAGCGGAATGGAATTTATTCGTACAGCAGAGGATGCAGCAGATATGGTTTTTGCATTACCGAAAGGTCTGACCTATATTGGAAGACAGACCTTTAAAAATTGTTTTGCGACAGGTACGGACGCCAGACTGAAATTACCTGCGTCTGTAGAAACCATTGGAAATGAAGCGTTTTACAGTAAGCAGATTTCGCAAATTATTGTAGAAAAGCAGGGAGACGGCTGGAATTCAAAATTGCAGGGATACAGCGTAACTGCGTTTAAGACGGGTAATTCTAATACGGTGATCGTGTTTAAAGATACAAAGAGTTACAATGATTATGTTTTAGGAAGAAGTTTTTCTTCCGCGGTAAAAAATACATTGACATATCCTTTTGAAGTAAGTTTTGTGATGCCGTTTAACCAAGTCTTAAAAATGAAAAAACTCAATTATCAATCCTTGCGTTATACGAAAAATCCGACAACGGGATTCTGGGAAAAAGACATGGATTTTTCTCTTCCAGAAATTTCTGAGGCGTCAGAACAAAAACCGGGATATGAGTATTACTGGACTTTTAATGGAGAAAAAATAACACCAGACTATAAATTTAATATCAATTATAATCCGCAGGTGCGGGTTGGTTACGCATTGCAGCAGCCGGTTATCCGATATACAGTGAACGGCATGGAGCAGGAAAACCGATATGTATCTGTGGAATTGGTTGACGGAACACCGGCTACGGCAGGGGTAAAGGTGCATCATCCGCTGCTTAAATCTGAAAGCGGTACAGACGAAACCTATGTATTTTTCCGTTATGCTTGGTGGGATGAAGTAACTGTAGTACAAGAGGATCATACGGCGGTAAGCACCATCAATGGACCGCGCAGCGAAGCTGAACCAGCATTGTTTTCTCATGCAGAAGACGGAACTTTTTTGCGCACATTAACAGATAAGGCGGAAATTCCTATTGTGGAAAAAGGTCATGCCAGGGAGAACAGCGATCAGTACTTGGTTGAAGTGTATGGATACATTGTAGAAAACGGTGGTGAACCGAAGCTTTTCTATAAATCGCATCATAATACCATTGATTTTGGCAGTGATCATGATACGGAAGCGACAGTAAAAGATGTTTACACGATGCAGGTTGGCGTAACAAATGCATTTTCTGTAACCTT
>CANBFZ010000128.1 GCA_947367725.1 uncultured Eubacterium sp. | reverse complement strand
TACGTATGTCCTGTGGCGATCTTCATCATTTTCCTTGGAAATTTTATTCAGTTCTAAAAACAGAGTTGCTTTTGCAAAATGATTGCGTTATCATAAAACAGGGCTGCTGCTTGCAGGCCTGTTTTATGATGCCGATCGCACCGGAAGGCTGCATTGCTTTTCGTGAATTTGTTGGAATTTCAAAAATAAAGACTTGTAATTATCCTATAAGTATGGTACAATTACTTGGTTGAAAATTACTTTCACTTGGTTTTACGGATGCTCCGACGAAGACTCAGTGAAAGCGTATTTAGAAAAGGAGAAACAAGACATGATTACAAAAGAACAGAAAACAGCAATTATCAAAGAATATGCCACCAAAGAGGGAGACACTGGTTCCCCAGAAGTACAGGTGGCAATTCTGACGGCAAGAATCAATGATCTGAACGAACATTTGAAAATTCACAAGAAAGACCATCACTCCAGAAGAGGACTTCTGAAGATGGTAGGTCAGAGAAGAAATCTGCTGAAGTATCTGAAGAACGTTGACGTAGAAAGATACAGAAGCCTGATTGCTCGTTTAGGATTAAGAAAGTAGTTTTTACACTGAAAATTTTGACGGGGAGAAAAACCCCGTCATTTTTTTAAAAAGAAAGTTAAAGCCAAAAGTGAGAAAATAAACAGGAAGGAGTTGTTTATTAAAATGGCAAGATTTACAGATTACAGGACATTTAAAACAGCAGTAGGAGGAAGACTTCTGCAGCTGGAAATTGGCAAAGTTTGCGAGCAGGCAAACGGACAGGTTATGGTCAGATACGGGGAATCCGTAGTCAATGTGACTGCCTGTGCATCCAAAGAGCCGAGACCAGACATTGACTTTTTTCCGCTGAGCTGTGACTACGAGGAAAGAATGTATGCTGCTGGTAAGATTCCGGGCGGCTTTATTAAGAGAGAGGGAAGACCAAGCGAAAAAGCGACACTGTGTTCCAGACTGATGGACCGTCCGCTTCGTCCGCTGTTTCCGAAAGGATATTTTAACGATGTCGTTGTTGTTGCAACTGTCATGTCTGTAGACCCGGACTGCGAAACAGATATTATGGCAATGATCGGTGCTTCTGTCAGCCTGGCAACCTCTGATATCCCATGGGAAGGACCAATTGGTGCAGTTCGTGTAGGGATGATTGACGGACAGTTTATCATTAACCCAACATTGGAACAGAGAGCTGTTTCCGAGATGAATCTGACCGTAGCAGGCACCAAAGAAGCCATCATGATGGTAGAAGCAGGCGCCAATGAAGTGCCGGAAGCGGTGATGCTGGATGCAATCCTCTTTGGACATGAAGAAATTAAGAATATTGTTGCATTTATTGACGAGATCGTCGCAGAAGTAGGAAAAGAAAAGCAGGAACTGCATCTTTACAAAGTGCCGGAAGATATCGATGCGGCAGTACGTGCTTATGCTGTAGATAAGATGAAGACTGCAATCAAGACAGTGGATAAGCTGGAACGCCTGGATAACATGGATGCGGTAGAAGTAGAAACAAAAGAACACTTTGCAGAAATTTATCCTGAGAACGAAAAGGATATTGCCAATGTGCTTTACAATATCACCAAGGAATGTGTTCGCGCTATGATTCTGGACGAGGGGATCAGACCAGACAACAGAAAACTGGACGAAATCAGACCAATCTGGTGTGAAACAGAAATGCTTCCAAGGGTACACGGCAGCGGACTCTTTAAGAGAGGACAGACGCAGGTACTTTCTGCATGTACGCTGGCGCCTGCTAGTGAGTCGCAGACCATTGACGGAATTACCGAGCAGACAGAGAAGCGATATATGCATCACTATAACTTCCCAGGTTATTCTGTCGGTGAAGCAAGACCGATGAGAAGTCCGGGCAGAAGAGAAATTGGACACGGTGCGCTGGCAGAGAGAGCTTTAATTCCGGTGCTTCCTTCTGTAGAAGAATTCCCGTATGCGATTCGTGTGGTATCGGAAGTACTTTCTTCCAATGGTTCCACTTCTATGGGTTCTACCTGCGGTTCTTGCCTGGCATTGATGGATGCGGGTGTTCCGATCAAAAGACCAGTTGCTGGTATTGCAATGGGACTGATTGAAAGAGTGGAGGAAGACGGCAGCAGCAAGATGGCAATTCTGTCCGATATCCAGGGGATGGAAGACTTCCTTGGCGATATGGACTTTAAGGTTACTGGAACAGAAGTCGGCGTAACGGCCATCCAGATGGATATTAAAGTGCACGGTCTTTCCAGAGAAATTTTGGAAAAAGCCCTGCAGCAGGCAAAAGAAGGCAGAATGTATATTATGGAACAGATGCTGGAAGAAATTCCTGCACCGAGAGAAGAGATGTCCAAGTATGCGCCTAGAAGCATTACGATGCGGATCGACCCTGATAAAATTCGAATTGTCATCGGACCTGGCGGCAAGACCATCAATAAGATTGTGGATGAAACCGGCGTTAAGATCGACATTTCCGAGGATGATCCAGGTCTTGTCAGCATCTACAGTGCAGATATGGAAGGTGCAAATGAAGCGCGTCATCGCATTGAACTTCTGACGAAGGATGTTGAAATCGGTGAAGTTTATGAAGGAACTGTCACCAGAATCATGAACTTTGGCGCATTTATTGAAATCCTGCCGGGTAAAGAAGGACTGCTGCACATTTCCAAGATGGCAAAGGAAAGAGTAGAGAAAGTCGAAGATGTGATGAACATCGGCGATGTGGTGAAAGTCAAAGTAACAGAAATCGACAGTCAGAACAGAATCAATCTGTCGAGAAAAGAATTATTGTAAAAATCATACGATTTCTTTGGAACGCTTGTATATACAACGTATATGCAGGCGTTTTTTTTGCTGCTTTATAGTGCATGCTCTGCAGGTTTCCCGAAAATATGACAACTTTCCGCAATAAAGTGCTAAGGGAAAGGTGGAGGATTGTTGTCTCTAAAGCCAGTTAATATAATGAGTGCAATCATAAAACTTGGGAAGGACAGGCATAAGGGCAATGGAAAAAAAGAAACATTTACAACTGGTACAGGCAGGCTATGCGCCGGTTTCTTCGTATGTACAGCAACATATGATCCGAAATTTAGAGGCATGTTCGACGAATCCTGATGGATTAGGCGATTTTCTGTCAGCGTTAAAGGCGTATACGGAGGCGTCCTCCAGATTTCATCGTCCAGGTGGCGATGGATATGCGATCGTGCAAAAATGTCTACAGCGGTACTTGGATTACAAATTTATTCAAAAAAACCAGCAGTTCCGTTTTGCAGATATCGTTGAAAACGAAACGCAAATCCCCGCAAAGCACAAAGATATCAATGCGCATGGTTCTGAGAAGGAGCAAAGCGTGTCCTTGCATGGGACACGCGCAGACATTGATTATCTGCTTTTTGCGGCAGATCAGAACTCTGTTGCGTCGAGAAGATGTAAGGAATACGTATATTCCAGTAAATTGCACTTGACGGCAGTCCTGATCCGTCTCATTGAACAGGCTGTCCACGCGATGGAAACGGATGGGCGGGCGAAGATCCAAAAGTTTGGAGAAATTTTGCGGATAACCTATATGGAACTGCAGTATGCGGAGATAGAAGTTTCTGCGCTATATCCCATTTTGGGTTGCTCTAAGAAGCAGTATTATAATTTGCGGAATCAAGCAATTACAATGGTATCAGAAATGCTGTTTGGTATTTTAGCGGGCGAAAATGGATTGGCAGAACTATATATGAACGAAAGGGAGATAATCCTTCCTTCTACAAAAAAGTAATAAATTGACAAAAAAAGAACTTGACGGAAAATCATGACTGTGCTATCATGATACTATGAAATATATGTAAGTTTATAGAAATAATTCCTTTAAATGTAATTTATGGATTCCATGACATAGATTGCTTGGATGCACTAGATACAGCTTATGGAACTTACGCAATATAGATGAGGCAAAGCATGAGAGGCAGACTGGAAGGTGTGCCTTTTTTGCTAGACAATTCAACGGACGCAGTGGCTGCGTCCGTTTTAATATAGATGGAAAATTTTTGAGGAGGAGAAACGATGTTAAAAAAAGTGAAAGCCTATCAGATGCGGCAATGGATCGTATTGTTTCTGATTTTCGGGCTGGTACTGTCGTCTGTTCCCGATACGGTTTTTGGGATGGTAAATGGCTGGAAAGTTGGTGACAAAGCCTATTTTAAAAACGGGTCAGAGCTTCGGGGCGGTGACGGCAAGCCTTATTACAACTATCATACGACAGGGCACCGGTATGCTTACTGTATCACACCGATTAATGGCGGTAAAACCATAAAGGGTTACTGCCTTGAGAGAAATTTAGACAACCCCCGGAACGGGAGTACGAAGTATTATGCTGCAACCTGGGATACGGCGCTGCGGATCAAAGATTACAGCCAGCAGGTACAGCAGGCACTGAAGGTGGCACTGATTTACGGAAAACAACCGCAGTCGACAATGAAAGAGTTACAAAGTTTATTAGGTCCTTATGGAAGTCATTTGGAAGACTGTAATCTGGATGATTGGTGGATTGCAACCCAGACCATTATCTGGGAGTTTACGGACGGTTACCGAAAAAGTCTGCAGCAAATCCCGGAATCATTAGGACAGACTGAACGTGGAAAACTTGTTTTGGGTACAGTAAACCCCAGCGGTGGGGAAGGATATGATTTTCACTATGGCGTATTGAAAGGAAGACCCGCCAGATATATCTATTTCGCAATGCTGCGTGCGATGAAAAAGCATAGCAAGATTCCTTCCTTTGCTGCCAGAGAAAAATCCAGCGCTAAGACGATTTATATGGAAAAGACGGTATCCAAAAGTGGGAAAGTCATATGGCGTTCTGTCAATCCGGCTTATCGAAAGCAGATGATCGCAGAAGTGCGTGAAGCAGCGCGGCAGCGTGCAGATTACAATGTGCTGAAAGATGGGAATCGCTGCGGGCAGAATTTGCAGGTTGTAAAGAAGCAGAATGGAAAATTGCAGGCACAGAAAGACTTTCGGATGATACAGAAAAGTGGGGGATATATACTGGAATATCAAGGGGACACCCTACCGCAGACGATACAGCACGGAAAAAAAGATGTACCCGAGGCAACGACAGACGAACTTTTAGTATGGCAGAATTCTCCTAAAGAACGACCGCTGCAGACTGTCGCCATTGGTGCGGAAGACCCCGTAGATTTTTATTTTAAGCTGCGGGCGATTCCAGAAGATGGCACGTCGGAGGATGGAGAAGAACCAGCTTTACCGGCATTTACCTTTGATACGGAGAAGCGGGATGCCAGCAGCGGTTTCGATGGAGGAGAAGACGGCATGCATACCGGCATGGGCGATGCAGCGCTGGACAGTGAAATATCGCTGTACTTAAACGGTGTATTGCATGACACCAGACAGTTGACCATTTTTGGAGGAACAGAGGGAAATCCTTTTATTTTTACGCCATGGACAGAGGTGTCTGCACTAGATTATGAAGAAAAACAGACGGTGGATGAGGACGGACTGCTGCATACCGATTATTACTGGCGTGGTCAAACGTCGGTGATGACGAAAGAAACCAAGGTTCCGGCAGGGCGGCATGCAGAGCGTGCAGAAAAAGGTGGTGGCATGCGCGATCATGGCACCATTGTTTACTATGCCCACCGAAGAGACGCTGGAAATATTACCTACCGCATTACGTATGAAGGAGAGGACGGAAACGGCGCAGTGTTGACGGAACCTTCAGATATCGATATAGAAAATCCGCAGAATATGCGAAGTGAAATCGGCGATTATGCGTATACCAATGATCATTTTAGAGGGGATTTGCAGTTGGTAAAGACGAAGGATGATCAGGATCCTTTTACAGATGAGACTGGTGGTAAGAAAACCTATAGTACCAATTCTAAATGGACCATCCGGCTGGAATCCGGGGGA
>CANBFZ010000127.1 GCA_947367725.1 uncultured Eubacterium sp. | reverse complement strand
GGGGGTGCCTCTGTGACAGCACAGTAACACAAAGGCCCGTTACTTAAAAATAAAGTACCAGAAGTAGGAGGAGCACATGCGTGTAGCAACAATAAAAATAGACGGCGGCGAGTTTGCCGGCATTGTAGCCAATCGGGGTATTGTACCGGTTGCGGAAGTAAATCGGGTGAAGGAGACTGACTGGGAGACTGGACTTTATGAACTGATCTGCACCGAACAACTTAAAGGACTGACTACATGGTACAACGACGGCGGAAAAGAAGAACTTGAAACCATGGAATGTGTACCTTTTGAAAAGGTACAGTACGCGCCGCTTTACAGAAATCCGCAGCGGATTTTCGGCATCGGATTGAATTATGTAGATCATGCGGGAGATCTTGGAGAGGGCGCGCCGAAGACCTTTCCGGGCAGCTTTTATAAACCGGCGTCCTGCATTGCAGGACCAGGAGATGAAATCTGCATACCAGCGTTGCCTGAAGCGGAAAAAACCACTGGGGAAGCGGAACTGGGCATCATCATGGGAAAGAAGTGCAAATATATCGAAGAGGATGCATGGGAGGACTACATTGCGGGCTATACCACCATTCTCGATATGACGGAAGAATCTATTCTACGGCAGAATCCGAGATTTTTGACTCTTGTCAAGGGATTCGATACGTTCCTAACCTTTGGACCGCAGTTGGTGACGCCGGATGAGGTGGAAGACGTGTCTGCCCTGGAAGTACAGACCATACACAACGGAGCGGTGCACGCAGCAAATACGGTGTCCAATATGACCCACAGTCCGGCAAGGCTGGTTTCCCTGGTTTCTCATCTGCAGGGCTGGCTGCCGGGGGACGTTTTGTCTACAGGGACGCCGAGAGCAGTGCACATTGAGGATGGCGATACCATCGAATGTCGGATTTCCGGACCGGACGGATTTACCATGGAACCCCTTGTGAACCCGGTTGTGGATTTAAAATTGCGAAAAGAGGTAAAATAATATGGATTTAGGTTTAAAAGACAAATGCGCGCTGGTGCTGGCATCCAGTTCAGGACTTGGCAAAGCGGTAGCCAAAGAGCTTGCGGCGGAAGGCGCAAAGGTGATGCTGTTTAGCCCGTTTTTGGAACAGCTGGAAGAAGCGAAGGCAGAATTGATTCGTGAAACAGGCAATGAAAATGTGGACTTTTTCTGCGGTGATATGACAAAGCCGGAGGATATCAAAGCCCTGGTTGCTGCAACTTGCGAAAAGTTTGGATCGATTTTCGCGCTGTTTAATAACGCAGGCGGACCTCCGGCAGGTCCGCTGAATTCTTTTGATGATGAAGCGTGGTACAGAGCTTTTGATCTGACCCTGCTTTCTTATCAGAGAGTGGTACGGGAAGTTGCGCCGATTATGATGGAAAACGGAGGCGGCAGAATTGTCAATTCTACGTCCTCTTCGGTGAAGGCAGTGCTGGACAATCTGGGACTTTCCAACACCATGCGTGCCGGCGTAGTGGGTTGGTCTAAGACCATTTCTCAGGAATTGGGCAAGTACAATATTTTAGTCAATGTCATCGGACCGGGTCGCATCGGGACTGCTCGCATCGATGCGCTGGATGCCATGCGCGCGGAAAAACAGGGAATTTCTGTAGAACAGCTGCAGGAAAACACCTGGAAAACCATTCCGCTGGGCAGATACGGAAAGCCGGAGGAATACGGGAAACTGGCAGCATTTCTGTTATCCAGCACGGCGAATACCTACATCACCGGACAGACGATTCTGGTCGACGGGGGTCTTGTGAAAGCACTATAATGATGCCGGAATAGCAAAAGGGCGCAGCAGCGTTAATTCGCGGCTGCGCCCTTTTTTTCAATTATTATAAGATTGTAATTTTGTCGTGATACAAATCAGCAATGCTGATTTTGACCAGCTGATCGGCAAACTGCACAGCAAAGAAACTTTTGTCTGTAATGCGGATTTTATTGCCAAAGGAATCGTTTACAGTGTCTTGATCGATAAAGTTGTAGCTGTAATACGCGTGATACCGAAGGGGTTTTTTGAATGGACTTTTGTGAAACGCATGCAGCTCAATGAAGTCGACTTCACCGCTGTAGACTTTTTCATGGTAGCCGCCGACATAGCTGTTTAAGATGGTATTTTTATTTTTGGCGATGAAGATGATATCTACGATATTGCCGTTTTTTTCGCAGGTGATGGTGACATCTTCTGCGCGCGGTGTAAAGCTATGGGCAAAATAGTAGGTACCGCCGCCAAAGATTACCATACAGAGCAGTACGGTGACTGCAATCGTGGTACGAACTCTTTTTTTGAGTTTCCTAAAAGGTTTGATATTCCGCGCATCGGGTGATTCTTCTGCGGTTTGCAGCTGGGGTGTTTCAAGATCTTGTTTCATCTCTTCCAGCAGTGTGCAGCAGTCTGCACATTGTGCCAGATGGGCTTCGATGGCCTCGCTGCTGCCGGGACTTGTCAGCCCTTCCAGATAATTAGGAAGTAGATCCTGCGTCAGTTCGCAAATAATTTCGTTTTTCATGCCTGTTGCCTATCCTTTCAAGATTTTTTGTTTGGCACGATAGAATGTAACGCGTGCCCAGTTTTCTGTTCTGCCGACGATTTCGCCGATTTCTTTAAAAGAGAAGGCGCCAGTCAATCGAAGAAGCACGACCTCTTTTTCGATGTCGGAGAGCAGGTGGATTTTATGAAAGAGTTCCATTTTTTCGTCTCTGATGGAGACTGCCTGATCCGGCATCGACGTATCGGCAGGGATGCGTACAGCCACTTCTTGTGATAAAGATTCTGCCTGTGGTTTGTTTCTTCGATCTAGTTCCTGATACCAAAGGTGCTTGGCAATCTGGCAGAGCCAGGTAGAAATTTTGCAGGTGCCGTCGTACTGTTTGGCACAGCGTACGGCTTGATAGAACGTCTCTTGGGTCAATTCTTCCGCGGTGTGCTCTTCCATACAAAGTGTCATCAGAAATTTGAATACGTAATTGGCATGGTCTTTGTACGCAGCGTCCATATCTAACATCGTATCACCTCTCTTTGTCCATCTATCGGAAAAGAACGGATTTCGTTACAAGAATTATAAATTTTTTTATTGCAGGCTTGCCTCAGCGTCTGCAATGGTTTCATAGCCATAAAGGTGAACCATGGTTTCCTGAATCATGATGGCAAGAGATTTTCCCTGCGCTTTCAATTCTTTTACATAGGCAGCATATAGCTCCAGCAAATCCGTTGGATAAGTTGCCAGTTCGCCTCTTGCATAAGTTTCCTGTGAAGTAAAGCCGGTGCTGTCACCATCGGATGTAATCGGTCTTCCTGCGCCGGAAAGTTTAGGATACTGTTTTGCAAAGTCCTGTTCCCATGCAATCATGGTTTCCACGATTTCTTGAATCAGACGGTAATTTTTTACCGGCACAAAAGGCATGTAAGGCGCAACGTGTTTTTGATAGTAGGGTAAATCGGTGTACTCCATCATACGGCCGTACTTTTCGGTGACCAGATTTCTGCCTTCCTTCTCACAGGCGCAGGCATATTCGTAGTAACGGGTCAGCATCGCGTCAGACCAGTTTTCGTACTGACTGCGGCGCATGATGGAAAAGGTTTCAAAATCGTCCTGGCAGCTGGCTCTGCCGCCGATGTTTTCTACCCGCTGAAACATGTTCCATTCTAAGTTGATGATGTCTTCTATCCATTTCATATTTTTTTTCATTTGAGAATTCCTTTCTGATCGAGTACACTGATAATCGTTAAAATATTTTCTGTGTCTGCGCTGTCACATTAGTTTGGACAGTCTACCATTGGGTGCATAGCAGAAAGCTGTGGATCTTTGATTCCCGCCATGATATCGCCTAAATGATTTTGTAAAAAGTTGTCAGGCGTCTGTGAAAAGCCTTGGGCACGCAGTTCAGAAGCGACGAGCGCGCAAAGCTTTTCTGTCAGATCGAAGGCAAGATCATGGCATTGTGGGGCAGAGGATTTGCTAAGATGCGCGGGCAGTTTCGCCGCTTCTGCAAGCAGCGGCGCTGCCGTATCCGCCAGGCGAGGCAGCGTTTTTAAGCTGTAAAATCCCCATTTATAGAATGGCGTATAGCGCCGATTGAGAAGATGTACCATGGAAATGGTCGCCTCTGTGAAGCGTGCCAAAGCCAGGGTTACAGCGACCGCATCTCCCCGTTTGATGAGCCGCAGCAAGTTGTATTGGCCTGCCTGCGCCATGATGGCGGCTCTTGCAGCAATTTTTTTGCGCAGCACGTCTTCGGGATAAAACGCAAGGAGGCGATTTCTGACCGCAGTAAATGCGCCGTCCTCATCGTGGAAAATCGCGCCGTTTGTAGCAGAAGCAAGCTGGGCTTCTGGCGTCATGAGCCAGTCGAGCAGGGTGGCAGGACCGGTAGGACTGCCTGTAAATCTTTGATAAAACCTGCTGATCGGCATGACGCCTAAGCGGTCTGTGGCAAGGATGTTTTGGGTTGAAAATCCTAAAAAGGTATCGGGCAGATTGTCGTACGCCTGCTGCAGCGCCTGTCCGTAAGCAGCAAAGTCTGCATCGCTGAGCCAGATGCAGAAACCAGGTGCAAAATCGTGATCCTGTGAAAAGATGTCGTCGTAGCCGAAGCACTGGGAACCTTCTCCGCAGAGACCGAACGCGGCACGATGAAACAGAGCAGGTTCTACTGCATCGATGAGTTTTTTTCCGTAAGTTTCGTAATAGTTTCTTGCTAATTCTAGTCCCTTCATTTGGCAATCCTTTCCCGAATAGAAGCGGCTTTCTCGGTGTATTGGGCAGACGCGGCAGAATCGCCTAGCTTGCTGCAGCAGCGGGCTGCGTTGTCACAAAGGATGGCATAGCTTTGGGTGTTGCTGCCGAAGTCACGAGCTGTCAGTGCCATGGCCCTTTCAAATTGCTGCAGCGCACTGGTGAAATCTTCTTTTGCAAAAGCAATTTCTCCTGATACATTTAGGGCAGCAGCATAGTGTACATCGCTGTCGCCGCCGGCACTTTCAAACAGCGCAATGGCACGGTTGATTTTTTCCTCGGCGTCGTCTACACGTCCTTTGCTGAAACAAAGCTGCGCCCAGTTGGTATAGGTGATGGCTGTTTCGATTTCTGCTTCGCGGAGTTGTTCCAAGATACAAAGGGCAAGACTTAGGTGTTCTTCTGCTTTGTCATAGTCTCCAAGATCCTGATAGAGGGAACTCATATTGTTATATAAGGTTGCCATGCGATAATCCTGCGTCAGTCCTTTTTGCATAAAAATTTCGCCGGCCTTTGTGTAAAGTGACAGCGCTTTTTCTGTTTCCCCAGTCAGGGTGCAGGTGGTCGCATAGTTCATCAGTGTGGTGGCGTGATGCTCGGTTTCCAGAAGTCCTAGCTGCTGCAGATAAGAAATGGCTTTCTCATAAAGAGCGATTCCTTCCGTATAGCGAGATAGCATGCGGTAATAACCGCCCAGCTCACTGCAGATGGCGATGGCAGAGCCTAAGTCAGAGGTTTGCTCTGCAGCGACAAGACTTTCCTGCATGTAAGTTTCCGCTTGCTGCATATCTTTATTTGCAAAGAGTGCATCTAATGTGGTAAAAAACTGGTTGATATCCATAAAACTCTCCTTTTATGATGGCATAGATCGAATCTCAAATTTTGCACTGCAAAATAGAGACTGTTTTTTATGATAGTATACCACAAAATTCCATCTGTGAAACCAGAGGATTTGTAAAGGCGGGGTGGATGATCTGTTTTGTGCGCAGGCATACTAGTATGAGGCAGACTTCTTTATTAGTGTGTTAGATAGAAAGAACGGAATCTACGGATTTTGCGCGAACGCCGGTTTAGGAATTCGCGTTGTAATCAACGAGAAATCGTGATAAAATAAAACGAAACCATCAAGAAGGAGTAGATATGATCAGAGGGTTTGTATTTGACATGGATGGTCTGC
>CANBFZ010000126.1 GCA_947367725.1 uncultured Eubacterium sp. | reverse complement strand
GAGATATGGCGCTGCAGAATCCGGGAATTGATAAGGTTGAGAATATTGAGCCTGCGCTGGGTGAGCGGCTGGAAGATATCAAAGAGCCTGATATTATTATTGATTTCAGCCATCCGGGTGCACTGGATGGCATTTGCCGCTATATGACTGAAAAACGGGGGAGAGTGGGTGCAGTATTTGCGACCACAGGTTATTCGACTGAGGAAGAAGAAAAGATTAAAGCCCTTGCTGAAATCGCACCGGTGATTAAAAGTTCCAATTTTTCATATGGCATTCATTCTTTGAAAAAGATTGTCGGCTATGCAGTGCCGTTTCTGTCGGACTGTGCAGATATTGAAATTATAGAAAAACATCACAATCAAAAAGTAGATGCACCCAGTGGTACAGCCATTGCATTGGCAGAAGTCTGCGATCCCAGCGGAGAGCGGGAGCGGAGATACGGACGCTGCGGTGAAGAAAAGCGGCGAAATGAAATCGGTATCCATAGTGTACGAGGCGGCACGATCTTTGGAGAACATACGGTAATCTTTGCCATGAAGGATGAAGTCATTGAAATTAAACATACGGCTTTTTCTAAGAAAATTTTTGCCAAAGGCGCCATCGAAGCAGCCCAATGGCTTTCGGGAAGAAAACCGGGCTTGTATCCCATTGAAGAGGTATTCTATTGACTTTCATCTGGATTTGTGGTAGAACATAGATTGTGACAAATCCATGAGGAGAGAATATTATGGAAATCGAACTAAAATATGCAGTTAAGAATGAGGAAGTAATGCAGCGGGTGCTGCAGGATCCTTATCTTGAAAGCATCAAAGATCGGGATACAGAAGAAGAACTGGAAATGCATGCAGTGTACTTCGATACAGAGGATAGAAGACTTTATCGGGACGGCATTGCGTTTCGTGTGAGAAAAGAGGGTCGTAAACTGGTGGCAACGCTGAAATGGAATGGTTCCAGCGAAGATGGTATGCATAAGCGAGAAGAGATTAACGTGCCGGTCAGTGATGAAACCAAACTGACGACACCAGATATTCAGATTTTTGATCAAAGTGAGATGTGCCAGGTACTGACGGAGCTGGTTGGTAAACGGACACTGATTCCTATGATGGATATTTACTTTGTCCGTCGTCAGGTAAGAATTGATACAGGTAAATCTATTAACGAACTGTCTGTCGACGTAGGCAAAATTGTTTGCGGAGAGAAGACAGTGCCGATTTCAGAACTTGAAATTGAACTATATTCCGGTGAAGAAGCAGATATGTTAGCATTGGGACAGCAGATTTCCGAGAAATACGCGCTGATACCGGAAGATAAAAGTAAATATAAGCGAGGTCTTGACCTCATTTAAAGAAAAATGACTGTTTTTAGCAGTCATTTTTGTTAGAATCCTTTACTTTTCGGGTAAAAAAGTGTATAATAATATGCATTCTATGTTCAGAATTGGACATGGAGCCAAGGAACTTGCTAAAATTTTAGGAGGATATATATCAATGAAAACAACTTTTATTTCCAAAGAAAACAACCAGGTGAAGTTTACTATGGATTTTACTGCGGAAGAATTTGAGGCAGCAGTCGTAAAGGCATATCAGGCGTCCAAAAATCAGTTTATGATAGATGGTTTCAGAAAGGGCAAAGCACCTAGAAGCATCATCGAAAAGCACTACGGAGAAGGGATTTTCTTTGAAGATGCGATTAATAATCTGTTTCAGGAAAGTTATCCGCAGGCAGTTCGTGAACTGGAACTGGAAGTCATCGACAGCCCAGCAGCAGATTTTTCCGAGATTGGCAAAGGAAAGCCGCTTACAATTACGATTACCGTCGCAGTATATCCAGTCGTAGAAGTAAAGGATTATCTGGGGGTTGAAGTAGAAGAAGAAATCGCTGTTGTTTCTGCTGATGCAGTGGACAAAGAAATTGAAATGCTGCAGAAGAGAAATGCACGGATGGTAGTTGCAGAAAGACCGGTGGAAGACGGCGATACTGTCATTTTAGATTATGCCGGCTTTGTAGGAGAAGAACAGTTTGAAGGCGGTACTGCGGAAAGACAGGAACTCAAAATTGGTTCCGGCATGTTTATTCCGGGCTTTGAAGAACAGTTGGTTGGTGTAGAAGCAGGTGCTGATCAAGATGTGACTGTGACCTTCCCAGAAGAGTACCATGCACCGGAATTGGCAGGAAAAGAAGCAGTATTCCATTGCCATATTCACGAGATTAAATTTGAAGAACTGCCAGAACTTGACGACGAATTCGCGAAAGATGTCAGTGAATATGATACTTTAGACGAATTAAAGAAAGCAACCGAGGAAAGACTACAGAAGAATGCTGATGCAATGGCGCTGAATGCAGCCAAGGATGCAGTGATTGAAAAAGTTTACGAAGCAAATAAACCAGAAGTGCCAGCGGTCATGGTTGAGGATGAAATTGACAGAATGGCGCAGGAGTTGGATCATCAGCTGAGATATCAGGGACTTTCTCTGGAACAGTATCTGCAGTTCCTGCAGAAAGAGCCGAAGGATTTCAGAGAAGAACTGAGAGAAGATGCAACCAAGAAAGTTGCAACGAGACTGGTGCTGATGTCTATTGTAGAAGCAGAGCATGTAGAAGTTTCCGAAGAAGATCTGGAAACAGAACTGAAAGACATGGCAAATGCATACAATACAGATGTAGCACAGATCAGAGAAATGATCGGTGCAGAGCAGCTGCCTTTCTTTAAGAAGGACATCCAGCTGAAAAAAGTCATCGACCTGTTATACAGCAAGGCAAAGGTGACCAAGGTCGAAAAGAAGGCTGAAGCAGCCGAAGAAAAATAAACCGAAACCAAAGAATTAAGGGGGACATGAAAGAATGGCTTTAGTACCATACGTGGTTGAACAGACCGGCAGAGGAGAACGATCCTATGATATTTATTCAAGACTGTTAAAGGACAGAATTATTTTTCTGGCAGACGAAATTGACGATCATATTGCCAGTCTGGTCGTGGCGCAGCTGCTGTTCTTAGAAGCGGAAGACCCTGAAAAAGATATTTGCATTTACATTAACAGCCCCGGCGGTTCTGTGACCGCCGGCATGGCGATTTATGATACCATGCAGTATATCAAGTGCGATGTTTCCACAATCTGCGTGGGACTTGCCGCCAGCATGGGTGCGTTTCTTCTTTCATCAGGAACAAAGGGAAAGAGATTTGCGCTTCCAAATGCGGAGGTTATGATTCACCAGCCGCTGGGAGGCGCCAAGGGGCAGGCTTCTGATATTCAAATTCATGCGGAATGGATTTTGAAAACCAGAGAGAAACTCAATCGGATTCTCAGTGAGAATACTGGTCAGGATTTAGCAACCATTGAAAGAGACACGGACAGAGATCATTTTATGAGTGCAGAAAATGCTGCGTCCTATGGGTTGATTGATCAGGTCATTTCATCGAAGTAAACAGATAGAAGGGGGATAGGTATGTCAGAAAACGTTGGCGAAAATAAACAGCAGTGGAGATGCTCTTTCTGCGGCAGACCGCAGAGTCAGGTCAGACATCTTGTGGCAGGACCGGGCATATTCATTTGTGACGAGTGTGTAGAGATGTGTCTTGGCATGATTGAGAATGCAGAACGTGATGGAGAAGTACCAAAACAGGAAACACACAGTCAATTGCCAAAGCCGAAAGAGATTTTTCAAGTTTTGTCTGATTATGTAATCGGGCAGGATGATGCAAAGAAGACGCTGGCTGTGGCAGTATATAATCACTATAAAAGAATTCACAGAATGGATGATAAGAACCGGGATGTTGATCTGCAGAAGAGCAACATTGTCATGATTGGACCGACCGGTTCAGGCAAAACATTGCTGGCGCAGACGCTGGCAAAGGTTTTAAATGTGCCTTTTGCCATTGCAGATGCCACGGCGCTGACAGAAGCAGGCTATGTTGGAGAAGACGTAGAAAATATTCTGCTTCGTTTGCTGCAGGCGGCAGACTTTGATATAGAAAAAGCGCAAAGAGGCATCATTTATGTAGATGAAATCGATAAGATTGCCAGAAAATCAGACAATCCATCAATTACCAGAGATGTCAGCGGAGAAGGTGTACAGCAGGCACTCTTGAAAATTCTGGAGGGCACGGTTGCCAATGTACCGCCACAGGGTGGGCGGAAGCATCCGCATCAGGAGTTTATTCAGTTTGATACTAGCAATGTACTCTTTATCTGCGGCGGCGCCTTTGATGGACTTAGCAATATTATCCAGAGAAGAATGGGTGAACGGGTGATTGGTTTCAATCAGACTGCAGCGGAGACGGTCAAAAAGGATGAGAGCAAGCTGCTTTCCCAGATTCAGCCAGAAGACCTTTTGAAATTCGGTCTGATTCCAGAATTTATCGGCAGACTGCCGGTTCTGGTATCACTGGAGGAACTGGATGAAGAAGCGCTTGTACGCATCATGCGGGAACCGAAGAATGCACTGATTAAACAGTATCAGAAACTCTTTGAAATGGACGGAGTAGAACTGGTGATTGATGATGATGCAGTCAGTGCTGTGGCGAAGAAGGCAATTGAGAGAAAAACTGGCGCCAGAGGTTTACGCAGTATCTTTGAGAAAGCCATGAACGATATCATGTTTGAGATTCCATCAAGAGATGATGTCGAAACATGTGTGATCACCAAAGAAACCATTGAAGACGGTCAGGAACCGACGCTGATTGCTGCTGAAACAAAAAGCGAAAATAACGAGGCGACTGCCTCATAAGAAAGGCGGCGACGGCCGCCTTTCATATAATGTGATTACGGGACTTACCAACAATTTCTTTGGGAAATTGCGGAAAGACCATGATACGACGCGTTCTTAGCCAGCGAAAGCTTTAGAACGCCAGCAGTCGGGTCTTAGCCAAGAGAGCTTTCAATACTGCAAGCTCTCTTGGAGACCGGTTGCATAAGGGCTTCTTACCAATTCACAAGTGAATTGGAGCAAGCCCCATTAAGCATAAGGTCTGCTTAGCCAATTGAAGCCCTAGCCCGATTCACAAAGTGAATCGTCGGCAGATCTCATGCAAGAAATTCCAAAATCTTGAAGCCCTAGCCCGATTCACAAAGTGAATCGTTGGCAGGTCTCATGCAAGAAATTCCAAAATCTTTGATTTTGAGAATTTCACTGCAGATTTTGAGAATTTCACTGCGGATTTTGAGAATTTCACTGCCGCTTCCGCTCTTGGAGCAGACCATTAGGAGGGGAAAAAATATGTTAAGTACGGACAAACTGAAGAACAAAGAAGTGATCAATGTGCGGGACGGTAGAAGTCTGGGATTTATTTATGACATTGAAGTGAATCTGGCCAATGGCACCATTGATGGAATTATCATACCTGCGGAACGAGGTCTATTTCGTTTTTTTTCAAATAAAGAGGATGACTTTGTTATAAAATGGGACAGAGTTAAAACCGTCGGTGACGATGTGGTGCTGGTGGATGTAGAGGGTTACTGATCTAACGTGCGGAAAAGTGCATACAAATGCACAAGCTTACAAGATTTTCCTTTTAAAATGCCACAAGATGTAGTACAATAAACAGGTAAAGTTTTTTTCAGCAGAGAAATCAAGGAGGAGTGCCAGATGAAGTGCCCATACTGTGAGAATCCGGATACGAAAGTCATCGATTCCAGACCGACAGAAGAAGGACATGCAATTCGAAGAAGAAGAGGCTGTGAGAAATGCGGCAAACGCTTTACGACGTATGAAAAAGTAGAAGAATCTATTATTATGATTATTAAAAAAGACGGGCGCCGGGAGTCCTTTGACAGAAACAAAGTGATGAACGGCATTGTTAAGGCATGCGAAAAGCGTCCCGTTTCTATGGCGGATATCGAAAGAGTCGTCAGCGAAATTGAGCGCGGACTGAATAATCTGATGGAAAAAGAAGTAAAAAGTACCTTTATCGGTGAACTCATTATGGAGCAGCTGAAAAAACTGGACGAGGTTGCGTATGTGCGCTTTGCGTCCGTTTACAGACAGTTTACCGATG
>CANBFZ010000125.1 GCA_947367725.1 uncultured Eubacterium sp. | reverse complement strand
GCGCATTTTATAAGAAAACCTGTCGAAAATATTTTTGAAAAAGTTATGGCACAGACAGGAAAGATATGGTATGCTGGTAAAGAATGAGCTTGCGTCAGCTTAATCTGCGCCGGTCCGGCCGCAGGTTTACAGATACGGATAAGAGAGGAGAACGCTATGATTCAGTTCGAAGAAGAGTTGGCAAAATTTCGTTTGAGCAAGGAAATCGACGAGGTTGAGACGATTCTGCGCAGCCAGACGGCGGCGGACATAACGGATCTTTTGGCCGAAGTGATGGAAGAAAAACGGAAGAATCAATAGAACCTTTATAGGAGCGGAAAACGGATGAATTGTTTTCACTGCGGAAACAGATTGTCCTCGATTAACGGGGTGGTACGCCCAGGTATTGTACATCGCATTGATAAAGATACCAGCGGTCTTCTGATGATTGCTAAAAATGATGCCGCCCACGAATCTTTATCACAGCAGCTGGCTGCTCACACCATTACCAGGAGATATCAGGCGCTCGTACATCATAATATAAAAGAAGATGCTGGCACCATAGACGCACCCATCGGCAGAGATCCTGCCAACCGGTTGCGACAGGCGGTCACGGATGCTGCCCGTGGGAAGCGAGCTGTCACCCATTATACCGTGTTGGAGCGATTTGGAAACTTTACCATGATTGAAGCGCGTTTGGAGACGGGCAGAACCCATCAGATCAGAGTGCATATGGCATATCAGAAACATCCTTTAGTGGGGGATCTTGTGTATGGACCGAAGAAAAGTGCAATCGCACTGCCGGAAGGAAGCACCGGGCAGATGCTGCATGCGAAAGTCCTTGGATTTGTACATCCTGCCAGCGGGGCATATATGGAGTTTGACAGTCCATTGCCGGCATATTTTGAAACCGTACTGAAGAAATTGAGAAAGGAAAGAGATCCATGGCAAAAATAACCATGAAACCGGGTACTATGCTGAATCCGGTGCCGGTGGTGTTAGTCAGCTGCGGCAGTATGGCTGAACCGAACCTGATTACCATTGCATGGACGGGTATCATTAATTCAGATCCGCCGATGACGTATGTATCGGTACGAAAATCCAGATTTTCTCACCATTTGCTTGCCGAATCTGGTGAATTTGTAATCAATTTGACAACAGAAGAATTGGCAAAAGCTACGGATTTTTGTGGGGTACGCTCCGGCAGAGATTTGAATAAAGCAGCAGAAACCGGCTTAATGCTTACACCGGCAGAACAGCTATCTTGCCCGATGGTGGCGCAGTCACCGGTTAATTTGGAGTGCAGAATTACAGAAGTAAAGGAATTTCCGACCCATGATATGTTTCTGGCGGAGATTGTCTGCGTACATGCAGAAGAAACCTTGTTCGACGAAAAGGGAAAACTCTGTCTAGAACGAGCGTCACTTTTATGTTACAGCCATGGTGCGTATTTCGGCATGAAAAGAACACCGCTTGGCCAATTTGGGTATTCTGTCATGAAACCCAAAACTCGAAAAAGGCTGAATCGAGAGAAGATGGAACAGAAGAAAAAACAAGGCGATCGATATGGGAAAAAGAAAAAAAGATGACAGCCTCTGCACCAGCCTTAGATAACCGGCAGAGGCGATACAGCCTGATTTATGCCTAAAACCAAAATGATAGATTGGAGTTAGCGCCCGGCTGTCACCGCAGCAAAGACGGTGCGGCTTTTAGGACAGACGGACTGATATTTTGTGATTGATATGGAACTTGTACGTCAATATCTCAGCTATAACTTTTTACTACATTTGATGTACCTGATACAGTCTTCACACACATAACCGCCTTTAAATACGGTGTTGTGATAGATGTTTCCGCACAGGGAACAGTAGTTTTGCATCATATTAACGCCTCCTCTTTCGGTGTATCGCACAGCCGCTTCGGTTATCACTTTCACTGTAGAGGAGATTGTGACAGCATACAAGATAAGTGTAAAATTTTAACATTTTTTTCGCACAGTATAGATATTATTTTGTAAAGGAGCAGAGCATCATGTTTGAGAATTTTGCGTTTACAGAGCGAGGAAAAGCAGTAACAGGATATCAATTTTCCTGTGCAGAGCCGTCACATGTCATGTGTTTGATTCATGGAATCGGCGAACATGCGGGGCGCTATGGGAGAATGGCGGACGCACTGGCTAAAAAAGGGATTGCAGTGGTATCTATGGATCTTCGGGGGCATGGCATTTCTTCCGGCGTGCGAGGTGATACAGCACCAAGAAAAGAAGTCCTTGCAGATGTTGATGCGCTGATTACCAGAGCACAGCAGATGTATCCGGGGCTTCCGATTACACTGTACGGTCACAGTATGGGCGGCAATATTGGGCTGGACTATATGATGCGGGGCAGCAAGAACCATGTACTGCGTCGATATATTATTTCTGCACCGTGGATCAAACTGGTTATGACTGTGCCGAAGCCGCTGTTGCCAGTGGTGCGGTCGGCAGCAAGAATTGCGCCGAAAGCGACCATCCATCAACATATTGACGAAAGTGCACTGGGAAATCTCAGCTATGTCAGACCTTACAAGGGAGATCCATTGGTACATTCCAGAATTTCTCTGCGTTGTGCAGTGGACGGCTTTGATATCGGCAATGCCATCTATCGCGGTACACATCCGGATCATGGCGGCGCTGCTGATAAACCATTTCTGCTGATGCACGGTGATGCTGACAAAATCTGTGACGTTGCAGGCAGCAGAGTGCTAGCAGAACGCTATCGGGATAGCGCGCAGTTCACTTACATAGAGTGGCCGGGATACTGCCACGAAATTCACAACGGGGGCAAAGAAACAACAGGGGACGCCGTGATTGAAACCATCGGCAGGTTTATTACAGGATAAGGGGAACAATATGAACGAAGAACACACAAAGGAACTAATGAATCAGCTGCTTGCAGCACACGACGACGATCCAAAAGCAGTACTGCAGGAGTATGATATTTTGATGATGCGTTATGATTCTGCGATCAGAGAAGTCAGAACCAAGCTGCAGATTCTCAATGATGAACTTTCACTGACGCAGCAGAGTCCGATTTCTTCTATCTCGTCGAGGCGGAAAAAGACGTTCAGTATTTTGGAAAAGCTGCAGCGGCAGGGATTTCCGGTTTCGCTGGAATCTATTGAAGAAAATTTAAACGATGTGGCAGGCATTCGTGTCATTTGTTCGTTTTTAGATGATATCTATAACGTTGCAGACATGTTAAAAGCCCAAGATGACCTGAAAGTGATTCAGATTAAAGACTACATTCGCAATCCTAAACCAAACGGTTATCGGAGTTATCATATGATTGTGGAAGTACCTGTGTTTTTTTCCAATGAAAAACGCCCCATGCGAGTAGAGGTGCAGATTCGTACAGTCGCGATGGACTTTTGGGCAACTTTGGAGCATCAGATTAAATATAAGCAGGATATTCCCAACCAGGATGAAATCATTGAAGAACTGCGGCAGTGTGCAGATACCATTTCGCAGACTGACGAAAGAATGCTCAGCATTCGTGAAAAAGCGAAGCTGTAGCCATAGATGGCGGGTATAGAAAATTTCCAAAAAATTTTATATATTTTAGTGAAATTTTCATATATCGAAAAAAACAGAATGTGTATAGTAAAAGTATGCAGATTACAAGCGTCCTCATTTTTAGGGCGCTTCTTTCAAAATACAGAGAGGAGATAGACTTGCAATGATTGGAATTGGAATTGATACCGGCGGCACTTGTACCGACGCGGTAATTTGGGATACAGATACCGAAAAAGTTTTGTCCTACGGCAAGACCTTGACGACCAAAACCGATTTAAAAGAAGGTATTCTGAAAGCGCTGCGAAGTCTTACGCCGGAACTTGTAAAACAAGCAGCATATCTGTCTCTTTCAACAACCCTTGCGACCAACGCCTGTGTAGAAGGAAAAGGCGGCCGTGCGAAACTGGTTTTGATCGGTGTAAAACCACAGATGATAGAACGGATGCAGGGTACCTATGGATTGCCGCCTGTTTCAGAAATCTGTTTTCTTTCTGGTGATGCGATACATGGTGAAACGAGTGGAGATTTGCCGGACTGGGAGCAGTTTCGAGAGACTGTAAGAGAATCCTTTGAGATGTATGACAGTGTTGCCATTGTGCAGATGCATGCAAAATATAATGATGGCGCATTTGAAACAGAAGCAGAAGCGATTGTCAAAGAAATTTTCCCGCTTCCTTGTGTAAAAGGCTATGAACTTTATCAGGAATTGAATGTCCAGAAGAGAGCAGCGACGGCACTGCTCAATGCGAGTCTGATTCCTGTGATGCATGATTTCTTTGACTCTATTGACCGGTCTTTGGAAGAACTGGGGCTTTCGCTGCCAATTCAGGTAGTAAAAAGTGACGGCAGCATTATGAGCAGAGAATATGCCATGGGAAGGCCTGTAGAAACACTGCTGTGCGGCCCTGCTGCTAGTATCATCGGTGCGATGCAGCTTTCAGAAAAGACAGATGCGCTGATTGTGGATATGGGTGGCACGACGAGTGATGTAGCGCTTTTGAAAAATCGAGTACCGATGACAAGTGATGCGGGCATTTCTATCGGATCCTGGAAGACTATGGTAAAAGGGGTCACGATTGATACCTTTGCCTTGGGCGGTGACAGTGCAGTAGAGTATGATGACAATTGTCTTTATTTGGACAAAAGACGGGTGGTGCCGCTTTCGATGGCAGCAGCACAGTTTCCGAAAATCAGAGAAAAGCTGCAGGCGTTGAATGAACATTATATCACGTATAGTTATCCGGCACATCAGTTTTTCATGTTGGTGAATCAGCCGAAACATTTAAATAAATATACAGCAAACGAGCAGAAATTGCTGGCAGCGCTTGCGTTAGAACCGCTCAGTTTTAGTGAAGCGGCAGAAGCAGTAGGCGTCAGTCCATATGTGTTCAAAACAAAACGGCTTGAAGATGAAGGTGTGATCATTCGTTGTGGTGTGACGCCGACAGATGTGATGCATATTCGCGGCGATTACGACGCTTATGATGTGGAGGCAGCAAGGCAGGGGATCATCTATCTGAGCCATGTGCTCAAAAAGGACGTTTCTGTTATCTGTGAGGAGATTTACGCCCTGGCAAAGGAACGACTCTACAGTAATCTGGCAACAATTTTTATGAAGTATGAGACAGACGGGCAGCTTTCTGATGCGGATGAGATGGCTGTGAAGAAGATGGCGCGTTTTATCTTTCACAGAAAAGTGCAAGGATGCGGACGTTTTATGATGCCTGATTTCCAATCGAAAATTGATTTGATCGGGATCGGTGCACCGACCAGAATGTTTCTGCCGGAGGTGGCGTCTCTCTTTGGTGCAGAGGCAGATATTCCGGAATATGCCAAGATTGCCAATGCCATCGGTGCAGCGGTGGGACGTGTAGCCGCAGAATATACGGTGCATATTCAGTCATCGATGGGCGCTTACCGTGTCATCGGCGGCAGCAATACGATGTGCTTTGAAGCGTACGAAGAGGCCCTTGCCCATGCAGAGGAAATCGCCGAAGAACGTGCCCGGGCAAAAGCGCTGGCACAAGGCGCAGCACAGGTACTGCGGGTGGAACTTTCTGCAGTGGAAGATTATTACGAACTAGCAGGAGAATCTAAAAAATTGTTTCTTGAAACTGTGGTTACGGCGAAAGCAGTGACGAAATAAAAGAGTAGAAGCGTGTAGACGAGACATATAAAAAATCTTAACCGCAACGGTTAAGATTTTTTATATGTCTGATTCAATTTGGGGCTGTCGAACTGTTAATTCGATGGTGTGGCTTGGGGCAGCTGTGGATTGACCCATACGGTTCGATTGTTGGTGAAAATTACCATACCGGGTTTGGCGCCGGCAGGTTTCTTTACATATTTGACCGCCACATAATCAACCGGAACATTTTCAGACGTACGTCCTTTGCTGTGATAGGCAGCAATTGCGGCAGCTTCAAAAAGTGCAGCTTCGATGAGTGTGGTACCGCCGGTC
>CANBFZ010000124.1 GCA_947367725.1 uncultured Eubacterium sp. | reverse complement strand
TCAAACAGACCAGCTCTATCCATGGCGCCGGTAAACCCGCCTTTGGTTGTACCAAACAAGATACCTTCCAGCAGCGATTCTGGCAATGCTGCACAGTTCTGCGCTAAAAATGGATTATGTCGACGGGCGCTGGCATAATGAATACTCTGCGCGATCAGTTCTTTCCCCGTGCCTGTTTCCCCATAAATAAACACGGATGCATCATTGCCTGCCGCTCGTTTTGCCCGGTCTAAAACTGCAGTAAACAGCGGATTATTTCCGATAATATCCTCAAACGTGTATTTTTTCAGCTTTGGCTTCACTTCTTTGGGCTTGATTTCTTTCTCCCGCAGCTGTAAAATTGTATCGCTCATAGAACGGATGTTGGTTACATCCCTTGCAACCTCAATAGCTGCAATGGTTTTTCCCTCATGCAGCACCGGCACAGTACTGTTAATGGTGGCAATTTCTTTTCCATACAAATTCGTATAGGACTGCTGCTTATGACGAATTTCTACGTTTTTTTTCAGTGCCTGATACATGGTACTTTCTTCCAGTTTTACGCCAGGAAACGCTTTTGCAAAAGGCTTTCCAATTACATCATCAATCTGTATCTGTTCCATATCCGCCATAATCTGATTGTAAAACATGCCTACGCCATCTGAATCTACCACGTAAACACCCATATCCACCAGATGAATCAACGCTTCTAGTATTTTTTTGTATTCTTCCCCTTGCAAAGTGCCGCACCTCCTGTCTCTTTTGTATCTATTGTACACGATTTTCATTCCAAGTGCAAATTTTTTTGCATATCTTGCAAAAGACTGTTTTACCTATACTGAATCTCGTATTCCTGCAGTTTTTTATATAAATTTTTTCGTGCAATCTGCATCTCCTCTGCTGCTTTCGCTACATTGCCCTGATGCTTGTGCATCATCTTTATAATATACTCTTTTTCAAAGGATTTCGTATGACCGCGCAGAGAAGTATCTGCGTCCTGCTGCTGGGCAATGTCCCGCATCTCCTCCGGCAATACATTGACATCTAAACTGCCTTCGCTGGAAAGCACCACCATTCGTTCTATCAGGTTGCGCAATTCTCTTACATTTCCAGGCCAGTCATATTTCTGGAGAATTTCCAAAACATCCTGTCCCATAACAGGCAAGGGTTTGTTCATTTCTGCAGCGTACAGTGTCAGAAAACTTTCACATAAAACGGGAATATCCGCAAGTCGCTGGCGCAGCGGCGGAATTTCCAGCGGAATAATATTAATACGGTAATACAAATCTTTGCGGAACCGGTTCTCTGCCACCTCTTGCTTTAAATCTCTGTTGGTGGCGGCAATCAACCTGAAATCACTGCGAATCGTTTCGCAGCCACCGACCCGTTCAAATGTTTTCTCCTGCAGCACTCTCAAAAGCCGAGTCTGCATGTTCAGGCTCATTTCACCGATTTCATCAAAGAAAATAGTGCCGCCATCAGCAATCTCAAAGCGTCCTTTCTTCTGCCGCTCCGCACCAGTATACGCACCTTTTTCACTGCCAAATAACTCACTTTCTATGAGATTTTCATTCAATGCGCCGCAGTTGACACAGACAAACGGTTTGTTTGCACGACTGCTGCACTGATGTATCATATTGGCAAGAATTTCTTTTCCGGTGCCTGTTTCTCCCGTAATCAACACTGCAGAGTCTGTCTTTCCTACGATTTTTGCTTTCTGCCGCAGCGCTTCGGCTTCTGGAGAAACACCAATCAGCGTACGCCCATCAGAAAATGACGCGAGACGATCCCGCAACGCCGCATTTTCTTCTTTCATATTGGAAAGCTCTGCCGCTTTTTTCATATTGGAAATCAGTTCTTCAATATCCACTGGTTTCACAAGATAAGAAAACGCCCCTTCTTTTACTGCCTCCACTGCTCCGGAAATAGAGCCCTCCGCCGTGAGCATAATGACCTCAGTATCCGGGGATTTGATTTTTATCTGCTTCAATAAATCCATCCCATTCATCTTCGGCATAATAATGTCAGAAACTGCAACAGAAATTTTCTCTCTGTCCATCACCTCCAAGGCAGTCTTTCCATTTTCGCAGGAGACCACATCAAATCCATGCAGCTTAAATATTTTCTCATAGACTTCCAATAGTTTTCTATCATCATCAATCAACATGACCCGCGTCATCGACTTATGCCTCCCTTCTCTCTATCGGTATCGAAACAATAAACTCTGTCCCGCCCTCTTGCGGCTGGCGCAGCGTGATGTGCCCTTCCAGCGTGTCTACCAGTCGTTTTGTAATCCAAAGACCAATTCCTGTTCCGCTTTCTTTTGTGGTCAGAAACGGCTCGAATACCTTTTCTTTCGGGGTGACTTGAATGCCATTTCCATTATCCTTAATTTTGATAAAGGCTTCCTCCCCTTTTTTACAGCAGACAATGGAAATTTCTCCATCGCAGGAAACAGCTTGAATGGCGTTCATAATGATGTTTTGTAGAATGACTTTAATCGCTTCTCTCCCCGTTGAGTTCACATAGAAGTCCCGATCAATTTCCTTCATCACGGTAATTCCTTTTCCGATGATTTCTTTCTTGGATAATAGAAGAATCTGATTGATCAGTGTTCCTAGATGAATCATCTCACTGCCGTTTTTGTCACGACCTGAAAAGTCCAGCAGCGTTGCGATTACTTCCTCCGCTTCATCTACCCCTTTCTGAATGGTATCGATTTCCGCAGGCTGATTGCTGTCCGTCAGCTTTAAAATATAGGCTGCGCCTCCAATCCGCGCCAAAATGTTTTTCAGTTCATGGACAATCGCTGCCGCCAGCTGCCCTACTCCTGCCATCTTTTCAATCTGCTGCAGCTCTTTTTCCAGCAGCACAGCTTTTGTAATGCACTCTCTTGACACCACAATTTTTATCACCTTATCATCTTTCAGAATCGGATAATACTGATTTTTATATGCTTCACCATCCACCACCTGCTGTTCGGAAAAAGGCTTTCCACTAGCCAGCACTTCCGCAATGCCGCTCTTTAAGTCTTCTCGCGGTATGGTTACAAAGTCTTTTGACTGCATGATAACAGTTCCATCAATATCCGTAATCATAAGGGTTTCTTCAATGGCCTCCAAAATGACTGTTATCTCTCGGTTTTTGTCAATCAGACTTTCTGTGTAAGAAACAATATTTTCATTCATACTGCGCAGTGCCTCATTGAGCTTGCAGATTTCATAGTTTCCGCAATCTTCTGCTTCTTGAAACTGAATGGTGGCATAATTGCCTGCAGAAATCTTCTGTGCTTGCTGCACCAGTTTTTTCATCGGTCTGGAAAAGTTAAAGTACAAAATCAGGGCAAAAATAACGGCAAGAAACAGATTCACCAACGCTACAATGACAATCCCTTTGAGATTTACAGTATAAAATGAGTCAAAATCTTCCATCCCGATTTCTGTAAAAATCACGCTGTCCGCACCTGTCACCTGTGAATAAATCAACATGCGCTTCTTTCCGTCTTCTTCAAAGTATTCAATCCCTGCACCGCCACTGAGCACACCTTCTTTCAAAGCTGCACGCCGCTGCGGAGACAAGGTATCGGTAAAAATGTTTTTTTCCAGGGTTTCTCCCTGGTTGGCGGTCAAACTATCATAATCCGTATGGTAATACACTTCGCCGTTATTTGACATCCAGCATAATTTTCCAGTCTGCCCTAAAGAAAACTCTGTAAAATATTTTTCTTTCATTTTCTCAATGGAAAGATCCAAGCAGATCACGCCAAATAATTCGCCCTCTCGGTCATATACAGGCTGAGAGCAGGTTATGGTCCATCCCGTTCCCAGATAGTCATAATAGGGACCCGTCCACACTGCCTTGTGATCGGGATTATACTGGTTTGTTGCCTGCGTATAAAAGATATCACTGACCTGACTGTGATCACTGGTAAAAAATGCATTAAGATCCCCATACGGACTGCACCTGAGCAGATTGCCTCTTGTTACAATATAACACCAGGAAACCTCTTCGTTTTCTATAATCTGCGCAAAATAGCGATCCAGCTTTTCTGTCACATTGATTTCATAAATCAGTTCTTCTGATAATGGTGCGATGTTGGGTACTATGATATTACTCTGCTGACTGCTGCGCTTGCTGCTGTCTTTTTCTCTGGTCATCGTCCCCGCAGCGGTCATCACATACTGACTGTCCAAAGAAGCGGGCGCGTCATGCCGCAAGGCTTCTTCCATATACATGCCCATGACTTCCGCTCGATTTCGGATTCGATCAAAGGTAATCGCAAGCAGGGCGCCCTTTTCTTTTGTCATTTCCAGCAAACTGTTTCGTGCATATTCCATGGCGCCTTTTTGGCTGCTCTTCTGCATATACACGGTGAAAATCATGACCGACAGGATATTAAAAATTAAAAAAATCAAGATGATATTTACAGTCAGTGATCGTTTCCTCGTTCTCATGGACTTCTCCTTGCATTTGACAGTTTCCCGCTTCTAACGCGGCGCCCCCTTGCGCTCCAATCCCCTCCACGCGTTTCAATGTTCTCTCAGGCGCCAAAATCTTCGATTTTGTTTGCGCCGTGAGGTTATTATACCATGACGATACCGCTGAAAATAGCATCGATAAGTCATGATTCAATGAACGCGTCCTTGCGGCAAAGCCGTTTCAATTACTTGCGTTTATTATAACATAAGCCCGAGTGTTCCCCGGGCTATATTACAACTTTTACTTATCCTATTTCTGGAAAAGGACCGGTACAGTTTCACCTTTTGACGCCAGCCTTATCTGGTCATTTCATTTGCCTCTTCTTTTGTTACAGTATCTGGATTTAGTACGACAGGCGCCCATTCAACCGGATGCTTCTTCTGCATTGCCTTTGCATAACCCCAGAGCGCAACACCTGCTGCTGCATATACTGCCAGTACGATCCACTCTGCCGCACCCATGGCGGTTCCATTGGTCCATAGAATCCATACACAAAATACAATTCCTATAACTCCAAGCAACATACCCGCAGGCGCTTTATACGGTCTTTCCCACTCCGGATGGGTTTTTCTGATCCGCATAAAGGACAGCGTTACCATGAGATATACCGCACCTGCTGCAACGCCATAAATGACATAAATATAATTCACCCAGGCTTCTGGTGCGAAGATGGTAAAGTAAATCGACAGAATTCCTACCACCAGATTTGCAAACTGCGGCTGCCCGTGTTTGTTGAGTTTGGCAAATCTTGCAGTAAACTGATGCTGTTTTGCAGCGCCATAGAGAATTCTCGAGGCAGACAGCCAAAAAGAAGACAGTGTCGTAATACAGGTTAAAACACCCATAATGACGAGAAGGATGCCCAGCCAGTGCAGCCCCAGGTGATCCGCAACCATTGGGTCTACAATGCTAACTGCATCAATCCAATCAAGAGATACAATGCCGCCAATGGCAACGACTGCCAAACCATAAACCAGTACGGTACAGCCTAGTGAGCCTACAAATGCCTTCCAAATATCTTTCTTCGGAAAATTGGCTTCCTCTGAAAGCTGTGGAATCAAATCAAATCCCACAAACTTCATAATCAAAAGTCCAATTCCTGCAGTATACCCTGTGACGCCATTTGGGAACCACTCCAGGTTTGCAAAACTCCACTGACCGCTGGCGATAAAAATAACATCTGCAACCACAGCAATGAACAGTGTACTCCAGAAAAATACATTCTGCAGTCTGGTCAGGAGTTTTAATTCAAAATTTGTAAGAAAATACCATAATATCAGCAACACTGCTGCAATCACTTTAATTTGTGTTGTCGTAATAGGGAACAGATATGCCAGCATAGAAGCAATCCCCATCGACACAGTTGGCATCGCCATAATATAGAGGAGCATAATCATCCAGCAAGATGCAAATCCGGTATTAAAACCAAATGCATTGGTAATCCAAATATTCTGCCCTCCCGCATAAGGCATCATGGACGTCATTTCTGTGTACATAAATGCCAGTGGTAAAATCAGCACTGCGCATGTTAATAAAGAAAGTGCCGCGCCTGCTCCGCCAATTTCAAACC
>CANBFZ010000123.1 GCA_947367725.1 uncultured Eubacterium sp. | reverse complement strand
ATACCAGCGGGAACGCGGGTAACGGTGGACGGGGAAATTACCTTTGCCACGCTGGAACCGCTGTTTATTGAGGCTGGGAAGCTGTACGGGGACACGGCGGCGGAATGTATCACACTGACCGAAAGCGGGGAATCTATCGGCGCGGCGGGCAACGGTTTTTTGCCGGGGCAGCATACGTATCTGCTGGGCTGGCTGGCAGCCAGCATTATGGCAAGTTCCATCTATATCTTTAACCTCAATCAGCGCAAGATAGAAGACGGCATGGCGACCATGCTGGGCATTATTTACGTCGTATTTTTCTCCTATCATGTGGTGCTGGTGGATCAGAGCGGCGAATACAGCGTGCTGATTTGGCTGGTGCTTTTGTCGGCGTTCTGTACGGATATTTTCGCCTATTTCAGTGGATACTTATTGGGAAAACATAAGCTTTGTCCTGTCTTAAGCCCAAAGAAAACCATTGAGGGTGCAATCGGCGGCACTTTGGGCAGTGTGATTTGCTGTGGGTTGTTCGGCTGGTTTATCGTGCCGCGTATCTGGGTACATTGTCTGCTGATCGGACTTGTGGGTGCAGTGCTGTCCCAGTGTGGTGATTTGACAGCGTCTGCTTATAAAAGAAAGATGGGGATCAAAGATTACGGCAATTTGATTCCTGGACACGGCGGTATTTTAGATCGCTTTGACAGTGTGCTGTTTACGGCGCCGGTGGTCTACTACTATATTCAATTCATTCTTTTAAGATAACTGGATACAGAGGGTTGCGCTTGCGGCAGCGCCGCAGGGTTTAGAGAAACCTTCTAAGGATTTCGTTTAGATTGGGCGAGGAGACTTTAAAGCATCATGAAAAAAGTTACGATTTTAGGAAGTACCGGTTCCATTGGCACCCAGGCGCTGGATGTGATCGAAAAGAACCGGGAACAATTTCAGATAGAGACGCTGGCATGCGGCTACAATACGGCACTGCTGGCAAAACAGATTGAAGCGTTTTCTCCAAAGCAGGCAATCACTGCAGAGGAAGCAGACGCCAGGCGACTTTCCAAACAATACCCCAAAACTGAGTTTCTCTGGGGGGAAGCGGGGCTTTTGGCAGCCGCTGCCGATGAGAGTCAGCTCTTGCTGAACGCCCTTGTAGGCATGCAGGGTCTGCTGCCAACCTGCCGGGCCATCGAACAAGGCAAGGATATTGCGCTTGCCAACAAGGAAACGCTGGTGGCAGGCGGCGAGCTTGTGATGCGGGCCGTTTCGGAAAAAGGTGTAAACATGCTGCCGGTAGACAGCGAGCATAGTGCGATTTTTCAATGTCTGCAGGGAAATCAAGGCAAACCAATCAAACGCATTTTGCTAACTGCTTCTGGGGGACCGTTTCGGGGCTATACCAGAGCGCAGCTTGCCGGGGTGACGTTAGAACAGGCGTTGTGCCATCCCAAGTGGTCTATGGGGAAGAAAATTACCATTGATTCTGCCACCATGATGAATAAAGGGCTGGAAGTCATTGAGGCGAGATGGCTCTTTGATGTGCCGCTGCGTAACATTGAAATTTTGGTACATCCGCAGAGCATTGTACATTCTGCTGTAGAGTTTGAAGACACTTCTATCATCGCGCAGCTGGGACTTGCTGATATGCGGGTGCCCATCAGTGTAGCCCTTGCCTATCCTGAGCGGCTTGTAAGGCAGGCGCGCGGATTGGACTTTTTCAAAGAAGGGGCGAATTTGACCTTTGAAGCGCCAGATCCTACGGTTTTCGGGTGCATTCGTCTTGCCTATGAGGCGTCAGAAGCAGGCGGCAGCTATCCTGTCGTGCTCAACGCTGCCAATGAGGTCATGGTGGATCGCTTCCTGAAAGGGCAGATTGCCTTTACAGACATTGAAAAAAACATACAAAAAATACTAGAACATCACACACCGACATACAATTTAGAGTTAAATGATATTATCGATATCGATCAAAAAATACGCGAAGAGGTTTAGGGATGACAATCATTTATGCAGTGATATTATTTGTAATGCTGATTTTTCCTCACGAACTGGGGCATTTTGTCGTGGCAAAAGCAGTCGGAGTGAAAGTCAATGAATTTGCTTTCGGCATGGGGCCTGCGTTGATACAGCGGCAGAAAGGTGAAACACTTTACTCGATCAGAGCAATTCCTATTGGGGGATTTTGTGCGATGGAGGGCGAAAACGAGGAATCAGAGAGCAGCCGGGCCTTCAACAATAAGCCGGGCTGGGCAAAGATTTCTGTGCTTCTTGCAGGTTCTGCCATGAATGTGCTTATTGCAATTCTGGCATTGTCTCTGGTGATGGGCTATATCGGTACGGCGACGACTACCGTGGATCAAGTACAGAGCGGTACACCCGCTTATGAGGCGGGCATTCGGTCTGCGGACAAAATTGTAGCCGTGGATGGTACGCCCATTGAAAAGTGGAACGATCTTGCAGCAGCCATAGGAGATGGAAGCCAAGCGCTTTCGGTTACTGTGGAGCGGGACGGAGAAGAGAAAACGTTTCAGATGAAGCCGGAAAAAGCGGAAGACGGCAGATTTATCATAGGTGTGACTTCCAAAGTCAGCCACAATGTGTTTACCGCAGTGTCAAACGGCGCCAAAGGAACCTGGAATATGACGAAGAGCATGTTTTCTGCGCTGGCACAGTTGGTTACAGGCAAGGTTTCTGCCGATGAAATTGCAGGACCTGTCGGCATTGTGTCGCTGGTAGGTGAAACAAAGAATTACGGGATGATGTACTTTGGCTATCTGGTAGCGTTGATTAGTCTGAATCTGGCAATGATGAATATGCTGCCGCTGCCGGCACTGGATGGCGGCAGAATCTTGTTTGTAGCCATTCGCAAAGTCACCGGCAGAATGATCAGTGACGATTTAGAAGGAAAGATTCATGGCGCCGGTATGATTTTGCTGTTCGGTTTTATGCTCTTTGTAACCTGGAATGATATTGCGAGGTTATTTTTATCATGAGAAACTATGTAGATTGCGGTACCGTGCGTATTGGCGGCGGTGCGCCAGTTTCGATTCAGTCTATGACCAATGTAGACGCGAGAAATGAAGCGGCACTGCTTGCGCAAATCCGCAGATTGGAAGAAGCAGGATGCCAGATCATCCGAATCGCAGTTCCGGATATGGAAGCGGCGGACGTTTTTGGACGAATGAAGCAAAAAGCGCATGTGCCGCTGGTTGCGGACATTCACTTTGATTACCGTCTTGCCATTGCGGCGATGAAAGCCGGTGCTGATAAAATTCGGATTAACCCAGGCAATATTGGAGATCGAGCGCGGGTGAAAGCCGTGGTGGACGCTGCCAAAGCGCGGCAGATTCCCATCAGAATCGGCGTTAATTCCGGTTCTTTAGAAAAAGATATTCTGGAGAAGCACGGCGGCGTCACGGCAGAGGGGCTTGCTGAAAGTGCGCTGCGCAATGCTGCACTGATTGAAGACATGGGATATGACAAGCTGGTGCTTTCCCTTAAGTCTTCTGATGTTGCAATGAATCATGCGGCGCATAAGCTGATATTTGAAAAAACGGACTATCCAATTCATATCGGTATCACAGAAGCAGGCACACTGAAACGGGGCAAGGTGAAGTCAGCCATCGGCATCGGCGCGCTGCTGCTGTCTGGCATTGGCGACACTTTGCGCGTTTCTTTGACGGCAGATCCGGTAGAGGAAGTACTTTATGCCAGAGAAATTCTGGAGACAGTGGGGCTGAGAACGCCTGCAGTAGAGATTGTATCTTGTCCCACCTGCGGCAGAACCAGAGTGAACTTGCAGAAGCTGGCAGAACAGGTGGAACAGCGTCTTGCCGAAATTTCCGTGCCCAGCGGCCTGAAAGTAGCGGTCATGGGATGTGCAGTCAATGGACCGGGAGAAGCCAAAGAAGCAGACTTTGGTGTGGCAGGCGGCGACGGAAAAGGCATTATTTTCGCAAAAGGGCAGATCCTTCGGACAGTGCCGGAGGCGCATATTGTAGAAGAACTGATCACAGTAATCCAAGAAAAGGCAAACAGATAAATGAAAGCATTGATTGAGCAGAATGTGGACTGGAGCATGCTTACAGGACACGATAGAAGCGAGTATACATACGAAGTCACAGAGGCAGTCTTAGAAAGTGAGACCGGCGTTTTGCAGATGCATCTCCGGCTCAATTTTATTATGCCAAAGCTTTCCATGGACAAGCTGAAAGCTGTGATTCTGCATCAGATTGGGGCACTGAAAGATGTAAAATTTCAGTACACCTACGAGCAGGTTATTTTAACGGAGGCCGAGATTTTGGCGCTGTTTATTCCGCATATGATTGAAATCATCAATGGAAAATATGCAGCGATTACGAAATCCATTGAAAGCAGTAAATATCGTTGCACAGGAGAAACCCTGGAGATTTTTGCGCTGGGAAGACTGGCGACAGAGCAGCTGAACGAAAAGGTTGCGATGCAGTTTCAAGCACTGCTTTTGGAGCATTTTGGCATTCGCAAACATATCGTCTTCGTCAATGACGAGGAAAACTACCTAAAAGCGGCAGAAAGTTGGCAGACTTCCGAAGAGGCAGATATTAAGGCATCCCTTGCAGAAGCGCAGAAGGCGGCACAGATGCACAGAAGTGAAAATCCAAAGCCAGCCGCACCATCGGGCGGCAGCGGCTTTTCCGGCGGGAATGGCGGCGGCGGATTTAAGCGTAGGGAGAAAGAAACACCGGCAGAAGGAAACCGCATCATGGGGAAAGATATCATGGGGGAAGCAGTTTCCATGTCGGGGCTTTCTGCAGATACGGGACTGGTGATTTTAGAAGGCATCTTGTTTAAGAAAGACGCCAGACCGATCAGAAATGAGAAGAAGCTGGTGACTCTTCTCATCACAGATAAGAAAACTTCAGTTTGCCTCAAGGCATTTTGTTCGAACCAAAAATGGGAAGAAATAGATGGTCTCTTAAAGAGCGGCGACTTTATCAAGGTACGCGGCGAGACGGAGTGGGATCGCTACGACAACTGCCTGGTGGTCATGATCAAGGATATCAATAAAGGCAAAGTCAAGAAGCGGCAGGATACCTATGCAGGCGGAAAGCGAGTGGAACTGCATGCCCATACTAAGATGAGCGCCATGGATGGGCTGAATGAAGTGGCAAATCTGGTGAAAACGGCTGCAGCATGGGGGCAGCCGGCGGTTGCCATCACTGACCACGGCGTAGTGCAGAGTTTTCCAGATGCGGCGAAGACAGCCAAGAAACTGGCAGGAGATAAGGAACATCCGGTCCATATCAAGATTATTTACGGGATGGAGGGGTATGTCTTTGATGACCGAGACTGTCACAACGAAGATGGCACCATCGATTTCAAAAAGAATCCGACCAACCACATCATTTTGCTGGCACAGACCCAGGAGGGGCTGAAGAATATTTATAAGCTGGTATCCTATTCTCATTTGGAATATTTTTATAAAAGACCGAGACTGCCCAAATCGGTGATTGCTGCCCATCGGGAAGGTTTGATTATCGGTTCTGCCTGTGAGGCGGGAGAGGTGTATCGCGCCATCGCCAGTGGCAAAAGTCAGGCGGAAATTGAAGAAGTCGCGTCTTTTTATGACTATCTGGAAATTCAGCCGCTGATTAACAATCAGTTTATGATTGAACAGGGGCAGGTTTCCGGACAGGAAGCGCTGCGGGAGCACAACCGGCAGATTGTAGCCCTGGCGGATAAACTTGGAAAACCGGTGGTAGCAACTACCGATGCGCACTATGATGAGCCGGAGTCCGCCATCTACAGAAATATTCTCCTTGCAGGCATGGGCTTTAAAGACGCCGAAAACGGCCAGGGACTTTACATGCGAACCACCGATGAGATGATGGAGGAATTCAGCTATCTGGGAGAAGAAACAGCGTATCGAGTCGTTATCGAAAATACCAACAAGATTGCAGACATGATCGACGACGGAATTCTGCCGGTGCCAAAGGGAAAATTCCCGCCGAAAATTAATGGAGCAGAGGAAACACTGCGGGAAACCTGCATGCAGAAAGCCTACAGCATCTATGGAAATCCGCTGCCTGAAAAGATTGGACA
>CANBFZ010000122.1 GCA_947367725.1 uncultured Eubacterium sp. | reverse complement strand
CAATTTCTTCCGCCAAAAGAAGAGCATAGGAGGACGTGGCGCAAAGTACGGTGCTCTGCAAATCCTGCATCATGCGAAGCTGCTTCGGCGTATTGCCCGGTCCCATGGGAATGGTCATCGCGCCCAGCTTTTCCGCGCCCAGCTGAAAGCCGATGCCGGCAGTCCAAAGACCGTAGCCCGGCGTAATCTGAATTCTGTCTGCATTGGTAATACCGGCGGTTTCGTAGCATCTGGCGAACATGATAGCCCAGTCTTCTACGTCTTTCTTTGTGTAAGGGATGATAATCGGCGTGCCGGTGGTGCCTGATGATGAGTGAATTCGGACGATTTCACTGTCGGGCACGACCTGAATACCGAGGGGATAGCAGTCCCGCAGGTCTTCTTTTTCCGTAAAAGGAAGCGCCTGAAAATCTTCCTGGGTTTTGACGGCGCTGATATCGATGCCTGCGTATTTTTTCTGGTAGAGATTGCCGGGAAAAGTGGTAACCCTCTGCAGCTGCCGCTGCATCAGGCGGAATTGTGTGTCGTTCATTTTCATTTCTGTGTACCTCATCTTTCTTTGAATTTGGAGGGCGAGAAAGGTTTTCTGACAAACAAAAAAGCTTTCGCCCCGCTAGGGACAAAAGCCTGCAACTTCTGCGATACCACCCTAATTGACCTATCCTCACGAATAAGCCCACTCTGAACATACCATCATATGTCCTTCGATATCACGGTCGAACCCGTCTTCCATACTACGCCGATATTTCTATGCTGTAAAGGCGATTCAGGTTGCCCTCCCAAGTCCATTCACATGGCATGCTCATCACTGCAATCTCACCACCTGCAGTTCTCTGTAGACAGCTTCTGCCTGTTACTACTCTCGGTCAACGGTTTGTTTTCTATGAAATTCGTATGCAGAAATACTAACACAATATAAAGGAAACGTCAAGAGGGAACGATCGTTTTTCATAGCAGACCATGCATGCGCCAAATTAAGATAAGAAAATAGCGACAGGCGGGTAGGATTTGTAGTATAATAGAAAGATACTATGGTGAAGGAGTTTGATACCACATATGAAAGAAGAATGGATTCATTTGCCGCAGATACCCCATGCTGCCAACGATTTTTATACTTATGTATATCGCAGCAGGGAGGAGGGCTGCGACATTGAAGAAGTGAAATTTTGCGGGGAACATATCGAAGAAGAAGTGTTCAACGACCTCAATTTTGATACGGTAGTGTTTGAAAACTGTACGTTGATTCGCTGCAATCTGAAGAAAACTGACTTTAAAAATATCCTGTTTAAAAACTGCCAGCTGCCGGGATGCAGCTTTGCTGGGGGATGGCTGAATCGCATCCAATTTCACAACTGTCAGCTTGTGGGAACAGATTTCAGCCAGTGCAGTATTAGCCATGCGGCTTATGTAGATTGCGCCATGGCGATGGCAAATTTTACAGAAACAAAGCTGGAACAGTGCAGCATGACTGGATGTGATTTAACAGAAAGCTTTTTTGCAAACTGTAAGCTGAAGAAGCTGCAATTCGATCAGAATCAATGCATCGGAACAGAATTTTTCAAGACCAAATTAAAAGATGTTGATTTTACTACCTGCATATTAGAGGGCATGCGGGTTTCTACAGAAAACGGAGAACTGAAAGGGGCGAAAGTAAATCTGTTTCAGGCGGCAGAACTGGCAAAAATGCTGGGGATTATCATCAAAGATTAGATAGGGGGAAAGGCATGAAAATCCTTTCCTGACTATACCATTGATAAATTTCTGCTGTTTCGCTTTTTGTCAATTTTTGTAGACGGATGACGCATTTCATGGATTTGCCCTTTGATGAAACAGCTGGCGTTTGACACTGTCTGTTGAACGTGATATGCTATAATTTAGAAAACTTACTATCATATAGAAGGAAGAAAATATGAAAAATTATAAACTGGAAAAGAAATTCCATGAGTTTACGGACATGCGCGACTTGCTTCGCACCTCAGCCGAAAAATACGCAGGCCGCGTAGCCTTTGTAACGAAAATCAAGAACAAAGAAACCAAAGAAGTCAACTATATCAATACCACCTACGAGAAACTCTTTGAGACGATGGGACATCTGGGAACGGCGCTCATCGAGAGAGGTTATAAGGATAAGAGAATTGCGGTCATCGGCGAAAATAGCTATAACTGGTGTCTTGCGTACTTTGCAGTAAGCTGCGGTGTTGGCGTAACGGTGCCTCTTGACAAAGCGCTGCAGAAAGAAGAAATCGTAAGCTGTTTGAATCGGAGTAAAGCGGAGGCTGTTTTTTACGACAAAAAGAGTGCTGCCTTGATCGAGGAAATCTTTGCGGAAAAATCCACAAGTCTTTCTATGATTGTAGCCATGGATTTTCAGCCGAAAGAAGGCGTGGTTCTGATGGAACTTTTGGATCAGGGGCAGGCGCTGACAGAAGGCGGCGACCGCAGATATCTGGATGCGGCAATCGATCCGGACGCGATGCACTATCTGCTCTTTACATCAGGAACAACAGAACAGTCCAAAGCAGTGATGCTTTCCCACAGAAACTTTATGAGCTGCAACTACGGCATGAACTGTGAAGAACTTTTCTTCCCGGACGATGTGAATATGATGATTCTGCCGTTGCATCACTGCTACGGTATGAGCGGACTTTTGACTTTCCTGTCTCAGGGGATGAAGAACTGCTTCTGCGACGGACTCAAATATGTCAGCGCCAATATGAAGGAATACGGCGTTTCTGTCATTATGAGCGTGCCGCTGCTTCTGGAAAATATGTACAAGAAGATTATGAAGGGCATCGAAAAGCAGGGCAAGGCAGAGAAGGTGCAGAAGGCTTTAAAAATTTGCGATTTGACAGAAAAAATCGGCATTAACGTGCGTCGGAAGTTGTTTCAGGATATCATTGAACAGCTGGGCGGCAGGATGCGTTTTATCATCAACGGCGCGGCAGCCCTTGACCCAGTAGTGGCAAAGGGGCTCAATGATTTCGGTATTCTTACGGTGCAGGGATATGGTCTGACGGAAACTGCGCCGACGATTTCCAGCGAGACGTACCGTTATCTCAAACCAGGTTCCTGTGGCAAGCTGATGCCCAACGTGGAAGGCAAAATCGTCGACGCCAATGAAGAGGGCATTGGAGAGCTTGTGGTACGGGGCGATAATGTGATGCTGGGCTATTACGATAATCAGGAAGCGACCGATGAGATGATTGTGGACGGATGGCTGCACACAGGCGATCTTGCCTACTTTGATGAAGCGGGTTATCTGTTTATCTGCGGTCGTAAGAAGAACGTCATCGTCATGAAAAACGGAAAGAATGTCTATCCAGAAGAAATCGAAAACCTGATCAACGTACTGCCGTATGTGGAGGAAAGCATGGTCTTCACAAGACATAAGGCAAACGATGTGGTACTGTGGGCGAAAGTGGTATACGACAAGTCCTATCTGTCTGAAACCAATATGAGCCTGGAAGATTTGCAGGCGCAGCTTGACCGGGATATGAACGAAATTAACGATACTATGCCGGCGTATAAGAGGGTGAAGAAATATTATTTGTCTGAGAATCCGACGATTAAGACCACCACACAGAAGACTAAGAGAAATGAGGAACTCAAGCAGATAGAGAAAGAATTGGAGGCACTGCATGCAGAACTTTGATTATTCCATTCCTACCAAAATTTATTTTGGAAAAGGGCAGATTGAAAAACTTTCCAAAATCGCCGCGTTTGGAAACCGGGTGCTGCTGGTGTACGGCGGCGGCAGCATTAAAAAGAACGGGATTTACGATAAAGTAACGGAGATTTTAAGCGAAAACGGAATCGAGTATTTTGAACTTTCCGGTGTTGAACCCAATCCAAGAGTGGAAACGGTAGAAAAAGGGGCGCAGATTTGCAGGGAAAATCATATTGACGCGGTGCTTGCTGTCGGCGGCGGCAGTTCCATCGACTGTGCCAAAGTGGTGGCAGCAGCGGCAAAATATGATGGTCCTGCATGGGATCTGGTCCTTGACGGAAGCAAGATTAAAGAAGCGCTGCCGATTACAGCAGTGCTTACCCTTGCAGCAACCGGCTCTGAAATGGAGCAATATGCTGTCATTACCAATTTTGCCACCAACGAAAAGCTGGATGCGGCAAGTGAACTTTTGAACCCTGCTTTTTCCATTCTGGATCCGACTTATACCTACAGCGTGTCAAAGCGGCAGACCGCTTCCGGTACTGCCGATATCATAAGCCATGTATTGGAAGTCTATTTTACCAGGGAAAAGGACGCATTTCTGCAGGCCAGGCTGTGTGAAGCCGTATTAAAGACCTGTATTAAGTACGGGCCTGTTGCTCTTGCGGAGCCTGACAACTACGAAGCCAGAGCCAATCTGATGTGGGCGGGAAGCCTTGCCATTAACGGGCTACTTTCCTATGGCAGTGATGTGCCATGGAGCGTTCATCCGATGCAGCATATTCTTGCGGCATATTATGATATTACCCACGGGGAAGGTCTCGCTATTTTGACGCCGGTCTGGATGGAAAAAGTTCTTTCTGATGAAACAGTAGAGAAATTTGCCGAATACGGACGCAATGTATGGGGCATCAGTCCGCATAAAGAGACGGAAGAAATCGCGAAACTTTCCATCGAGAAGACCCGCGCGTTCTTTGCTGCCATGGGGCTTCCGAAAACGCTGCGGGAAGTGGGCATCGGGGAAGACAAACTGGATGCACTGGCTGAAATGGCAGAAAGAGTGGAAAAGGATTTACAGGAAACTTATGTGCCATTGACTGCTGCTGATGTGCTGGATATTTATAAAAAAGCGCTGTAATGCGCAGATATATAGGCGAGATAAAGAATTCGAGCGTGCCCCGGGCACGCTCGAATTCTTTATCTGATTCCTTATCTTTTGTAAATCACCTTTCCTCCTAATATCGTCATTTCTACCTGTACGTCTTTGATGGCGTCAGGTTCTATTTCATATAGATTTTGCGAAAGCACAACCAGATCGGCGTGCTTGCCGGTTTCGATGGTGCCATTTACGTCTTCTGAATAGGAAGCGTAAGCAGCTTCGGTGGTAAACAGGCGTACTGCGTCGTGAACGGACATTGCCTCCTGTGGCAGCCAGCCTTCCGGCGGATTGCCGTGGATATCTTTACGTGTTACAGCAAAATAGATATTTTCTAGAACATCAAAGCTGACAACCGGCGCATCAGAACCGCCAGAGGCGGGGATGCCCATGTCCAGCATGGATTTCCAGGCATAAACTTTGTCCATGCGATCTTTGCCAATGCGCGGCTCTACGATATGCATATCCAGATCGATAAAGACAGGTTGAATGTAAGCGATGACATGGTTTTCCTTCATGGCATCAAGCACCTTCTGACTGGTAATCTGCGCGTGAACGATGCCGTGGCGATCCTTTGGATTATCTTTTCGGTAAGGGGAGGCGGCGATGGCTTTGATGACCATATCCATGGCTCTGTCTCCGATACAGTGTACCGCAATCTGCATCTGGTGCTTGTCGCAATAGGCGACGATTTCGTTCAATTCTTTCTGCTCGTAGATCATCAGTCCAGTGTTATCAGAATCGCCCTCGTAAGGCGCAGACAACGCGGCAGTTCTTGCGCCTAAAGAGCCATCCTGCAGCAGCTTGACTGGTCCCACTGTGAAATATTCCCCACACTGTCCTGTCCTGTAGCCTTCGTCCAGAAAAACTTTTAGGTCTTCAAAGCGTTCAAAGAGGCACTGCTCGTAGATGCGAAGGTGCATTTCACTGCGGTTGTCAAGCGCCTTAAAGGCTGCCATAATGCGGCGCCAATTTTTACCCGGCAGAGAGGCAAGATCGTCAGACTGAATGCCGGTGACACCTTTTTCATTCAGCTTTTCTATGCCGAATTTGATGTAATCTTCCACTTCTGCCTGACTTGGTGCGTCCAGAATGGAGTAGAAAAATTGTACTGCATTTTCTTTTAAAACCCCGTGTTCTTCATCTACATCGCGGCAGATTTCCGGGTATTCTTTGATTTTTTTCAGTTTTTCAAGACCGCAGGAGTTACAGACTGCAGTGTGACCGCACACCCGAACCATGATAATCGGGATGTC
>CANBFZ010000121.1 GCA_947367725.1 uncultured Eubacterium sp. | reverse complement strand
AACGATTTTAGCGGCATTGTCTACAAAGAACGATATTTTCGATCACATTAAGCACATGTCCAAGACAGTCGTTCCGGCAGCCATGATCGGTGTCATCGTATATCTGATTATGGGACTTAGTTCCTCCAGCAGCGGCGCTGGGCTTCCGGAAAATACGCTGCAGCTGTTGGCTACATTGGATTCTGTATTTAAATGGAACATTTTAGTGCTGTTGCCGCTGGTGATCGTCGTATATGGTGCAATTACCAAGAAACCGTCAACTGTTGTCATGATGATTTCTGCTGTGGTAGCGCTGCTCATCGGTATGTTCTATCAGGGCTTTGAACTGGCAGATGGCGTTACTGCACTGTACGGCGGATTTAATCTGGAAATGGTAGAAGGCGCAAGACCTGGATTTGTTGCTGCAGATGCAGGAGAAGATGCGATGACACTTCTCAACCGCGGCGGACTTTCTTCCATGTTGAAATCCTTCATTCTGATCTATATCTGCTTCTATTTTGCAGGCATTATGGAACAGATCGGTGCAATCGAAGTGCTGCTTGGAAAACTCCTTCAGTCTGTAAAAACCAGATTTACGTTGGTACTGGCAACGGCAATCTCTGTGGTGATCTTAGTTGCAATTGGCGGAAGCTCTTCGCTGGCGCTGATTCTGACTGGCGAAATGTACAATGAAAAGTATAAGGAAATGGGTCTGTCTACGCTGAATCTTTCCAGAACGATGGAAGACTTCGGGACAGGTATGGCAGGATTTATTCCATGGTCTGGTTCCGGCGTTTATTATCCGTCGGTACTGGGCGTGCAAATCAGTGCTTATCTGCCATACTGCTTCATGAGTTACGCAGTATGGGTCATCGCACTGGTATATGCAATGACTGGTATCTGTATGAAGCCGCTGGAAGCTGATGCTGAAGTCAATACAGCAGAAGGGAAGGAAGCATAATGATTGCCGATATGCACGTACATACCAGATGGTCTAGTGATGCAGAAGTTCCGGTCTGCGAACAGGTAGAGCGAGCTATAGAGCTGGGGATGGAGTCTATTTGCATTACGGATCATCAGGATTTTGATGCACCGAGATTTCCGCCGGATTATTTTACCTTTCTCATCGACGATAGAGGCGATGATGCGGCGATTTCCGAATATCTTGCAGATTTGGCCAAGGTAAAAGAGACTTATGCGGATCGAATTGAAGTGCTTGCGGGCATTGAACTGGGCATGCAGCCTTATCTCTGTGAAAAATTGACAGCACTTGCGTCTTCTTTTCCATTCGATTTTATCATTGGTTCCACCCATACTTTCCATAAGATGGACGCTGAGGATAAACGGCATTACGACGGCATGGACATTGGGCTGGCAGTTTCTCAATATTTTCAAGAGGAACTGGAGAATATCAAGCGATTTCAGTCGTTTGATGTAGCAGGGCATATGGATTTTGTGCTGCGTTATGGTCCTGGCGCATTGGAGCAGTTCACTTATGCGAGATATGGTGATATACTTGATGAAATTCTCAAGGCGCTGATTACAACGGGGCGAGGCATTGAATGCAATACCTCTAAGTTCGTTGCAAAGAATATGACCAATCCCCACCGTGACATCATCAAACGGTACGCGGAGTTGGGTGGTGAGATTATTACCTTTGGTTCTGATTCTCATGTGTCCGCCCGGCTGGGCGAGGGATTCAAAGCAGTCGGCGAGATGGTGAAGGACTGCGGTATCCAATACTATGCGGTATTTCGTCAGCATAAACCTGCATTTTATCCAATTTAAAAGAATGGTTTCCATATTAGAAAAAAGAGGCTGTCTGCATTAACGGAAAATAAGCGTTAGTGAGATGCCCCTATCTTCATATAATGAAAATGACGGATGCACCAGACAATAGCACTCCGTCATTTGTTCTTTTTGTGAAACACAAACAGGAGCAGCTTAGCTGTCCTAAATTTTTTGTTTTTAAATTATGCAGCATCTTTTTCTGCAGCTTTTAGTTTAAAAAGATGCAAACTTCCTCCCTCAGTTTTTCAAACAATCTGGATACGGTCAGCGTTTTGTAGCGCTTCTCTATTGGCTTTTTCCAATGATTTCCTGTCATACACTTCTCTTTGCAGGGTCAATCTTTGCACTGCGTGCAGGCATCATGGGTTCCCCCCCCACGATGATATCCGGATAAAGTCTTTTGGCGGGTGACCTTTACCTTTTTCAGCTTCTTTTCGTTGTGGCAAATGTAGAAATCGCCTGCTTCTTCCAAAGGGGCTTTTGCTCATTTTTTTCTATGATATCTCCAACCAGAAGTGCTGCTTTCTGTAAGGCTTTGGTCTGATGTTTTGTTACGGATTTCTTTCATACGAAAGTGTATCGATTAGGCAGCAGCTTCAATCTTTGTTCCGTCAATAAAACTTTCCGTTTTGGCAATCTGATCCAGTTCCAGAAGCAGTTGTGTCATCTGTGAAAGAAACTGCTCTGCACATTTGGCGAAATGTTTCGTTCTAAAACGTGCAATGGTTGCATGGTCAGGTGTCTTTCTTCTTTCCAGAAGATACTTGTAATTGATATCTCTTCTGCAATTTTTTTCAATCGTTCTGGACGAAATGTCTTTTCTTTCGTGGTAAGCGTAAAGCATGATTTTCAGCATGATTTCGGGAGACACGTATTTCTATGATGGCACTCTTTCATAGGCGCCATACAGTGCAGCCAGATCCATTTCCTCTACAAACTGGCTGATGCGTCTCAGCGGATCATTTGACTGTATGCACGCATTAAGCTCCATTGGAATTTTTTATGCAGGGTACTGCTTTCTGAAAAACGGATAGAAAGTGCTAAGTTTTGCATTTCATGGTATTTTTTGCGGATTTGCAGAACTTTTCATATAAAAGAATCAGTGCAGTCACTTTTCTTATTATGTAGGAACTATCCATTTTCGATAGTACCGGAATATCAACGCATGCTTCGTATGCTCCTCCGCGAATGATATTCGCTTCGCTGTCCTTACGGGACGAGACCCAGCTGAGCGCGCAGAGCGTGCGAAGCATAAACCCACCCGCTATGCGGGTGCGCATCGGAGGTTATACCAAAAAATCACCTAACCTGATACAATGGAGTTGTTCAGGCTACATTGTAAAGAAGGAAAGGTGATCTTATGGCAAACAAGACAAACAGTTTATCACACACAAAATGGATGTGCAAATACCACATTGTCTTCACTCCTAAGTATAGACGAAAAGAAGTCTGTGCGCAATATCGAGAAAGTCTGAAAGAGATTTTAACGGTACTGTGTAAATATAAAGGAGTGGAGATTCTTGAAGGACATTTGATGGTAGATCATGTTCATCTGGTGGTGAGTATCCCGCCAAAATTAAGTGTTTCCAGTTTCATGGGGTATCTCAAAGGAAAGCGTGTACTGATGATGTTTGAAAAGCATGCAAATTTGAGATACAAATTTGGAAACAGGCATTTCTGGGCAGAAGGGTACTATGTAAGCACAGTTGGGTTGAACGAAGAAACAATCCGAAAATATGTCAGAGAGCAGGAAAAATATGACCAAGCGATTGATAAGTTAAGCGTGAAAGAGTACGCTGACCCATTTACAAAATAAAGAAAACCCCTTTGTGGGGTAGCGAAAGAGGCAACGGCAATGTAGCTTGAACAAAGTGAAAGCTAGCGCCTTGAGACGATAGCCAGTAATAGGGGCTTATAGCCCTTGAGCAAACCATCCTTTAGAAGGGGTGGTTGTGATTTTTTTCAAGAAAGGTAAGGGCGGCATGTCTAAAGTTTTTTCAAGTCCTGTTTCCTAAAAGCCCTTGTTGCCAGTAAGTAGAATCTGAATTAGCAGTTATCACCGCATGAAGAATGGGTTAATCATGTATGTCTCATCTACGATACGGATATGACGAAATATACAAAAAATTTATTTTTTTCAATAAATTAATTTACAAATTATTGTTAATATGATATCCTTATTAAAAGGAAGGAGATAACAATGAAGTTTAAAAAAATAGTAATAGGTAGTATAATCACTCTTATAGTTTGCATTACCCTTTGCTTAAATTTTGGTTATAAAACGAATGAAAATGGAGAAACTTATGGTCGCATGGCGCGTATTGCTGATCCAACAGGAATCTTTTTGAAAGAAGATCCTGATTTGATAGCGGTAATAGCTACAAATGGAAAAAGTGGATATGTAAAAAAGGTAGATTTCGTATCAGAGGTTCCTAAAAACCCGGAAGATGCATTAAAAAGACAAGAAGGTTCTTTTATAAAAAGTATTCCTGTCTATAAAAATGATGGTATTACGGTTATTGGAGAATTTCAAATTAATTAGTATTCGTTTATATTATATTATATATTAAAGACAGTAAGGAGGTAGTATTATAACTTGTAAAACTAAAGTCTTTCGGTTGGGGATAGGGTTAGCATTAGTTGCTATATTTACGTTGGCCTTAGTACCGGCTGAGTGTGAGGCGCAAACACTAAAAACAAATGTATTCGGAGATACGTATGGTTCCATTGTGGCACAGGCAGAAGTTCCAGATCTTATTGCGGCACAGGCAACTAATGGACAAAACGGATTTGTCGAGAAGGCAGATTTTTTTGGTGTGTTACCAAAAAATCCAGAAGAGGCAATCCGGCTTCAAAATGAACAACAAAAAGATCGAATAATCCCTGTTTATAAAAATGATGGGATAACCGTTATTGGGGAATTTGTTATTTCTGCATCTGATATGAATGAAGGTGGTTTCCAAGCAAGATCTGTATATTCTGCGACATCTTCAATGAAAACTTGGATGATAGGATCAAGAACATATTATGCCACTGCTACCATTAATCTTTCTAAGTCCGGAACAAAATACGCAAGTTCAAGCATTACCCTTGGAGTTCAAAGTGGAAACTCTGTTAGCGCAGGTTGTTTAGGAATAAAACCTTATGTTGTGAACTCTGTTGGTACAATTATTGCGTCAAGTGACACTTCTTATAATAGTAGTGATGGTTGTAAGAAGTATATTACAAGCGCAATGTATTTAACATCATCTGGGAAATATAGAGCTTATGGTGATGTCTGCATTTGGAATGGTACTAATTATGTAGTAGATGACACATATAAATCTCCATTTTTGAATTTCTAATTTTTTTAATAGTAAGAGAAATGTTCTAAATGAAAAAGGTCTTTATGATCTTCTATAGAAAGAATAACACTCTCTAGCATTTGTTAGAGAGTGTTATTTTTTCATCGTTTTCCGAATTTTATCCAGTTTTTTTGCCTCTCTGAGCAATTCCTTCTGAAGCATTTGCATTGCGTAAACTCCTCTGAGATCTGCAATTTAGGTCTGCCGAACTGCACACCCTGCTGTTTTGCTGCAGCAATACCCTTTGCTAGTACAAAAGTGTGCGACGTAACAGACGCACACTTTTTTTATGAAAGTTCTCATGGTTATGAACGAGTAATGAGCTTGCAGATATCTTCGCCTAGCTTAATAGGATCTTCGACTGCAAGTCCGGAAATGAGCACTGCCTGGCTGTAGAGCAGGTTGGCGTAGGTAGCGACCAACTCTTTACCGGTATCGCCTAGGGCATAGGTCTCTTTCAGTGTTTCCATGACCGCATGGGCTGGGTTGATTTCTAAAATACGTTCTGCTTTGACGGTCTGATCTGTCGGCATTGCGTTCAGCACTTTTTCCATTTCCAGAGAAAGTCCACCTTTGGTGGTCAGGCATACGGCAGAATTTTTCAGACGCGGAGATAGTTTGACTTCGGTGACTTTATCTCCCAGGGTTTCTTTGAGGAAGGTCAGCAGATCTTTATTTTCTTCTTCTGCTTTTTTGATTTCTTCCTGCTGTGCTGATGATTCTTCTGCCGAAAGGTCTTCTGCGGAAACCGACTTAAACGGCTTCTCTTTGTAATCGCCCATCATCTGCAGTACGAACTCATCGATCTCGTCGGTGAGATAGAGAATTTCGTAACCTTTATCTTTGATGAACTCAGTCTGTGGCAGCATGTCGATTTTTTCTACGGATTCGCCTGCGGCATAGTAGATAGAAGTCTGTGTTTCTCCCATTTTTGCCAGGTATTCGTCCAGGGAAATCATCTTCTTTT
>CANBFZ010000120.1 GCA_947367725.1 uncultured Eubacterium sp. | reverse complement strand
GGATTTTCCACAAGGGCTTTGTCCAGAAATGCTGGAAAACGTGCCTCTATTTCATGGACGAAAGACTCGGTAAACCCCCAGAAATTCATGGAAACCGTCGTACCCTCCGCTAAAGACTGCCATGTCGCACCGTCATCTTCCGTAAATGCAATGCCACCATCATGATACATAATTTTTGTTCGCTCTACAATGTCCACAAGCTGTCCGTTGTCTCCGACCTCGCAAACACCGCGGGCTACATGCCCATTCTCCGTCAAAGTCTTTTCAAGCTGATAGCCCACCATGCAATATCGGTATTTTTCATCATCTTTTGCTTTTTCAAGGTAGTCATAAATGGTCTGGAACGCGCCCGGACCATAGTAATCATCCGCATTAATGACCGCAAAAGGTCCATCGATGAGCTTACGCGCACTGCGTACCGCATGACAGGTGCCCCACGGTTTCACCCTGCCTTCCGGAATCGGAAAACCTGCCGGAATATCGGAAAGTTCCTGAAAAGCATACGCAACTTCCATATATTTTCCCGCCCTCTCATCAATCAGCGCGCGAAAATCCGCTTCATTTTCTTTTTTAATAATAAAAATTACTTTCTCAAAGCCTGCCATCATAGCATCATAAAGGGAAAAATCAAGGATGATTTCTCCTTTATCACTGATTGGGTCAATTTGCTTAAGCCCTCCGTAACGGCTGCCCATGCCTGCAGCCATAATCACCAATACCGGTTGATTCATACGATTCCTCCTTTATTTTCCGTAATACGTCCAGTTTTTTGTGGATACAGCAAGTTATACCATAATACTTCCACTTTTTTATGAATACTTCCACTTTTTTATGAATACTTCCACTTTTACTTTCTTTTATAATAAAAATGTCTTCCATGCCTTACTTTTACAACGAATTCCGCTTTTATTAACCGATTTAACGCCGCGGCCGCACCGGAAGAAGATTTAACTTTTGTAATCTCTATTACCTGCTCTGCGGTAATAAACCCATTTTCAACAATGTATTTGTTTTCATGCTTCACCTCAATCGTTGCCTTCACTCAACTTTCCTAACTTAAGAATATTATACCAAATATCCTGTAATTCACAAGGGCAAACCGCTTCTACAAAAAATAATGGCGGCACTTAACCAGCGCCGCCAAAAAGATTCATTTTCATCAATACAAAATATCGTTATTCTTAATTTTAATCTTTTTCGTCTCATTTAAACTGTGTATCCCATTTACCACGTAGTCCACGAACGCTCTGTAAATTCCCCGTGGTTCTTTTTCCTGCAAATATACCAAATAGGTATTATATTTCACCGGCTCTTCTAAAGGAACCGCCGTAATTTTTTCATTGGTGATGTGCTCTGCTGTCGACTCTGTAGCAAAGGTAATACCATCGTCATTAGAAAGCATATTGATAAGCAAATCCCTGTCAAAAGTGTTTTCAAGAACCACCTGAAAGTCGGCATTTCTATCCGCATAAATCTTATGAAAATCATCATAAAGATTGGTCGTTTTCTCTCCTACAAGAACTGGTAAATTTGACAAATCTTCCGCCGAAATCGTACCATGTGCCGCAATCGGATTATTTCTGTTAATAATGACCATTAAGTCCTCTTCAATCAGCGGAATATAAGTCAGATAATCCACCTTATTTTCCGGCCGCAGCTTAACGATTGCAAAGTCCAGCGATCCTTTCCTAAGGTCAGTATAAGCACAGTAATTATCCGAAATCCGAATCGTTCCGACTACATTGGCACTGGCCTTATAGAAATCCTTTACAATCGTTGAAACGCCGACAGTCCAGGAGAACGGAAAAACAGCCACATTGATGATAGCTTTTTCTGACTCCTCATTCCCATTAAACTCCTTCATGAGGACGTCGATTGACTCCACAACTTTCCGCGCGTATTTGCAAAAACGTTCCCCATCTGCGGTTAGATAAATATTGTGATGATCTCTTACAAAAAGGGCGATGTTAAGTTCCGACTCAAGGGCACTGATTCTCTGTGAAATATTAGACTGTGTCACATACAAAGCCTTTGCAGCTTTTGTAAAGTTTTTCTGCTTTGCAACTTCAAGCACATAATAAAGCTGTCTGATCTCCATGGTACCATCTCCTTTGGTTCAAGTCACAAATATGCTGTTATTACTTTCATTAATGGTGATTATCATAACCTTTAATTTCCCATCTGTCAATAAAAATATTACAATTCATTGTGAAAGACAAACAAAAAAGGAGGAATCATCGCCTTGAATTTATTAGAAAAATCCAATGCAATTTTAGAAGATACAATCAAAATCAGACGTGAGATTCACAAAAATCCAGAGATTGGATATGAACTGCCAAAGACATTCGCTTTCGTGAAGGACAGACTTTCTGCCTATGGCGTTGATGAAATCATTTGCCCCGGCAGATGTTCCGTCGTAGGCGTCATCAAAGGCAGAAAAGGCCCCGGAAAATGTATCGGTCTTAGGTGTGATATGGACGCCCTTCCAGTTTTAGAGGAAACCGGCCTTTCCTTCTGCAGCTTAACACCCGGCGCCATGCACGCCTGCGGTCACGATTTGCATACCGCAATGATGCTAGGCATTGCAAAAATCCTGTGCGATATACGAGATGAATTTTCCGGCACGGTAAAGGTTATTTTTGAAGCGGGGGAAGAAACACAGCCCGGCGGCGCCACTGGCATCATCCAGTCAGGCGCTGTGGACGATGTGGATGCGTTTCTCGCGACCCATGTCATTCCAGGAGAAGACAACATCGGACTGATCGGCATCAGAAAAGGCGCTGTGACAACCTCCGCCGACGAAGTAAAAATCAAAATTCACGGAAAAAGCAGCCACGGTTCACAGCCGCAAAACGCAAATGACGCAATTTTGGCTGCTACACAAATCAATCTGCTTCTCCAGCAGCTTCAGGCAAGAAATATCAGCCCACTGGACACCTGCATACTGTCTATGAACCTGATTCGGGGTGGCACTGCCATCAATATTATTGCTGACGAATGCTATATGGAAGGCGCGCTCCGCGCTTATACCCAGGAGGCCCGCACCATCGCAACCCAAAAGATTCGAGACATCTGCAGCGGTGTAGAAATCCTTTCCGGCTGTAACATAGATGCGGATATCAATCTGGGATACGATGCCTGCTATAACGATGAAGCACTGGTTGATTTGATTATCGATACTTTGGATGAGAATAGTTATTACATCCTCAAAGAGCCTATGTCTTTCAGCGAAGACTACAGCTTTTTTGGAACAAAAACGGGAAAACCGTCCGTACTCATGTTTCTAAATGCAGGACATGCACCGGGAATGAAAGCTTCTGTACTCCATCGTTCCGATTGCACTTTCGACGAAAATGCAATGAAATATGGAATGGCAGCGATGCTTCACAGTGCACTTGCATTTCTGAAAAAATAAATATACATTATAAAAAGAAAGGAGCTATTATGGTACTTTATAATGCTTTTCTGGCGGTCGTAATTGTTGGCGTCGCCTATGTTATCGGCGAATGGGTATCCACAGTCACACGAGCATGGATTCCTTCCGTATTGGTAACCGCAATCATCTTTTTAATCGGTTTTTGGACTGTCATCCCTAAGACAGTATCCGAAGATTCAGGACTCGCTTCTTTTGCCGGCACAATCGGCGTACTGATGTTCATTACCCATATCGGCACAGTCATCAGTCTGAAACAGCTTGTTGAGCAATGGAAAACGGTAGTTGTCTGTCTGGTCGGCCTTGTCGGCATGGTCGCACTATGCTGGTTTATCTGCCCGATTATCATGGACAAAAACCTGGTCATCGCAGGTCTTCCGCCACTTACTGGCGGCATCGTTGCTGCACTGACGATGCAGGGGGCTGCCGAAGCCGCAGGATTAAAAGAAGCCGCCGTATTTGCAATCGCAATGTACAGTGTGCAAGGGCTTGCCGGATATCCGATTACCGCGTTATGTCTGCATTCCGAGGGCAGAAAGCTTTTGAAGGAGTGGCGCTCTGGTGATCTGAATCTTTCAAAGGAAGAAATTGAAAAGATGAAGACGGTAGGTCTTACCACGATTGCAGATGACAGTGATACGAAAAAATTAATTCCCGCAATCCCGGATAAATTCAACACGCCTGTTTTCATCATCGCGAAACTGGCGCTCAGCGTATGGATTTCCACCATTGTCGGACAACTGGTTCCACAGATTCCTACCATCGTATGGTGTCTGATTATTTCAGTCATTTTAACAAGAATCGGCTTCCTGGACACAAGTTCCATGACAAGAGCCAATACATATACAATCTTTATGTTTGCGGCAATGCTCAGTGTGTTCTCTGGTCTTGCTGACTGCACCCCGCATATGCTAAAAACTTTAATCGTGCCAATGCTGATTATGATTGTCATCGGTGTTTGCGGTATGGCGCTGGCAGCCTTCATCATTGCAAAGCTGTTCCATATGGATTTCCAGCTTGCCTTCGCAAACGGTCTTACTGCTTTGTATGGATTCCCTTGCGATGCGATTATTACAGAAAACACCTGTAATTCTCTGACTGACGACCCGGACGAAAGAGGATATTTAATGAGCAAAATGTTCCCATCTATGGTTGTCGGTGGCTTTGTCACAGTTACGATCACTTCTGTCATCTTTGCCGGATATTTTGCACAATTACTTGGCGGCGGTGGAATTACGATTTCCTAAAAAAAGGAAGGGAACTGCAGCTACAGTTCCCTTCCCTAAATTTCCGTATAACAAATTGTCAATGAATATTTTGTCCTTTGCATCTAGTAAGCGTCCCGGCTTTTTTACAGCATCTTTGCATATGCACGAAGAATTTCTTCTGCTTCTTTTTCAAATTGTCTCTCTTTATTTACCATCTTTACCTTCCCTCTCTATCCAGCAATATGTCCTCCAACTTTTTCAAGGTACATGCAGCACGCTTGTGCACTGCACTGTCGCTCATTCCCAAGACTGACGCAATTTCTGCATATATATCCATCACCATAATGCAGACAAATGATATTCCTATTAATATAATCAAACTGTTTCAGTACTACCTCTAAAGTTCATAGCGTTAATTTATCGCGCTAGAAATAAAATTTTTTTGTGTTTGTCGTACCAATCTTTTTGTTCTCCTTGTTAAACTCCGTCCGGTCAACTATAATATTACCATAAACAGAGAAACAAAGGGAGGAAGCTATCATGATAAAAACAATGGACCAGGCAGAAAAAGACGCAGCGCTGCATGTCGCAGATCTGATGGCAGCAGCAGCTAGAACTGCTCCAAAAGCCAGTGGAAAGGACAAAATCGTCACCCTTATTTTAACAGATGGTGACAAATATGCATTAGCAGAAAAAATGCGTTGCATTGCAAAAGAACGTGACGAAGCGTTTATAGAACGAGATTCTTATAACGTAGAAGCAAGTCACTGTGTCGTTCTCATCGGTGCAACCAGTTTGCCCTTTGGGCTTACCCACTGCCACATGTGCGGTTTTGAAAACTGCGCAGAAATGAAAAAAGCCGGTGCTAACTGCGCGTTCAATATTACAGATTTAGGCATCGCGGTTGGCTCTGCCGTTTCCGTTGCTGCAGACCACAGAATTGACAACCGCGTCATGTATTCTGCAGGGGCTGCTGCTGTTCGCATGGGACTATTTCCTGAAGATGTACGCGTATGTTACGGCATTCCTCTTTATACTGGTGCAAAAAGCATCTTCTTCGACCGGGGTGCAGGTGCTGTCCTTCTATAATCCCATGCGCGCAAATAGCTGCATCATAATACAGCTGCATTTCTATGCACATTCCGTCATAAGAAAAAAGGTAATAAAACAAAAATAAATCATAAATTTGATCCTTTTTCTGTCACAAAGCCAAAGAGACATTGTCTAATTTAAATAGGAGGTAAAAATTTATGAATAAAAAAACCAATGAAGAATTACAGGCTCTCGTTGATAAAGCCACATCTGGGGATAAAGACGCCCTCGAAACACTTATTGCAGGTGTGCAGGATATTATATTTAATTTATCTCTGCGGATGCTCGGTACATTCACAGATGCAGAGGATGCTACGCAAGATATTTTATTAAAAATGATTACACATCTTTCTTCTTTTAGA
>CANBFZ010000119.1 GCA_947367725.1 uncultured Eubacterium sp. | reverse complement strand
TTTGCAGTATTGGGATAGCCTATCTGCGATATACGAGAAAAGATATTTGCTGAAAGGCAAGCCTTTATAGCTCCTGTTTTGCAAGGTGGTTGAAATAGAAACAAACGATACAATGACAGACCTTTTGGAGAAGAGGTCTGTTTTTGCATGCTTAAAAACGGAGAGTTTTTCCTGTAACATAGGAAATATCGCCCGAAGCGCCTGCCTAAAGTGGGCGACACATGTGCATAGGAATCTTTGATTCCGTCATGCACACTTTTCTTATTATATAGGAAATATCGATAAGTTGATATTTCCGGAATATCAAGAAAAGCAGCATGCGAAGCGTCGCCCTAAAGTGGGCGACATATGTGCATAGGAATCTTTGATTCCGTTATGCACACTTTTCTTATTATATAGGAAATATCGATAAGTTGATATTTCCGGAATATCAAGAAAAGCGCCATGCGAAGCGTCGCCCCAAAGAGGGCGACATATGTGCATAGGAATCTTTGATTCCGTTATGCACACTTTTCTTAAAATGCACTTTGCATAAGAAGTGCCAAAAAAAAACAATCTGCCTGTGGACAAATGAGATATAACAATGTACTATAAAGATGTAATACATTTTTCGATTTAAAAATTTCGAGGTGAATCATGGAAGAAAACAAGAAGAAGTTAGTCATCGGCGTCATCGGCGCAGATGTTCACGCAGTAGGCATCCAGATTCTGGACCACGCTTTTGAGGAAGCAGGGTTTGATGTAACCAATCTGGGCGTTATGGTATCGCAGGAGGAATATATTGCAGCCGCCGTGGAAACGGATGCAGATGCGATTATGGTATCCTCTCTGTATGGACACGGCGAACTGGATTGCCGCGGTCTCAGAGAAAAGTGCAGTGAGGCAGGCCTTAACGATATTTTACTTTATATAGGCGGTAATATCGTTGTTGGCAAACAGCCTTTTGATGAAGTCGAAGCCAGATTTAAGAAGATGGGCTTTAACAGAGTGTTTGGACCGGGTACGGCACCAGAAGAAACCATCAAGGCGCTGCGGGAGGACTTTGGGCTGTAAAGAGGTGCAAACCATGAAGCAAGTATTATTGATAGATTTTGGCAGTACCTATACCAAAGTAGCCGCTGTAGACCTTGTGGAAGAACGGCTTCTGGGGACGGCAGCCAGTTACACCACTGTGGCAACCGATATCAACGAAGGTCTGGCAAAGGCGCTGGCGCTTTTGGAAGCAAAAATCGGCAAGACAGATTTTGACGCAAGGTACGCTTGTTCCAGCGCGGCAGGCGGTCTAAAGATGATCAGCTGCGGCCTAGTGCCGGAGCTCACGGCAGAAGCCGCGAAGATGGCGTCCCTTGGCGCAGGCGCAAAGGTCATGAAAGTCTATTCTTATCAGTTGACCGAAGACGACGCGGAAGAAATCGAAAGGCTGCAGCCGGATATATTCCTACTGACCGGCGGGACAGACGGCGGTAACAAAGATACGATTTTGGAAAATGCCAGAGTGCTGGCAGGAATTTCTGCAGCGTTTCCAATCGTTGTTGCGGGTAATCGCAATGCAGCAGGTATCTGCCGGAAGATTTTGGAAGAAGCCGGAAAACAGGTGATTGTAACAGAAAACGTTATGCCGCGCTTTGGGCAGCTGAACATTGAACCGGCGCAGAACTGTATTCGGGAAATCTTCCTGGCGCGGATTATCAAGGCGAAGGGGCTGTCAGAAGCCAGTCAGCTGATTTCCGGCATCATGATGCCTACGCCGGCGGCAGTGCTTTCCGCCATGGAACTTCTGGCAAAGGGAACCGAGACGGAACCTGGTCTGGGAGATTTGGTTGCTGTCGATGTAGGCGGCGCCACCACAGACGTGTACTCCATGAGTCTGGGCGAGCCAAGCGGTGTCAATACGGTCATCAAAGGGCTTCCCGAGCCTTACGCTAAGCGGACCGTAGAAGGAGATATCGGTATGCGCTACAGCGCAGCGGGCATTGCAGAAGCGGCTGGCATTGGCGCAGTTGCAAAGCTTTCCGGGTTATCCCTAGAGCGGACGGAGCAGCTGCTTGCAAGGATTACAGAAAAGACCGATACGCTGCCGGAAACGGCGGATTTAGAAGCGCTGGATTTTGCGCTGGCATCTCTTGCCGTAAAGGTTGGTATGACCCGTCATGCAGGCCATGTAGAAAAGGTTTACACGCCAGTAGGTGAAGCTTGGCTGCAGGAAGGCAAGGACCTGACAAAGGTGGAAAAAGCGATTATCACAGGCGGTTCGCTGATTCATGCGAAAAACATAGAAGCAATTGCGCGCGGGGTGCTATACGATATAGCTGAAGCCTCAGCATTAAAACCGAAGCAGGCGGAAATCCTGCTGGATAAATCATATATTTTATCGGCCATGGGACTTCTCAGCCAACATGCGCCGGATACAGCATTAAAGATCATGAAAAAGGAGTTGTTGTCCTATGGAATTGAAAAATAAGAAATTGACAAACGATGAATTCTACGCAGTACAGAAAGAAATTTTGACCCAGTGGCCGACCGGCGCAGACGTAGATTTTGAGAAGGCGGTGGCGTTCCACCAGAGTCTGCCGGAAGAAAAGAACTTCGGCAAGAAATTGATTAAGGCGAAAAAAGAAGGGAAAACCTTGGTGCAGCCGAGAGCTGGCGTTGCGCTGGTACAGGAGCACATCGACCTTCTGACCTATCTGCAGGATCAGGGCGGCGCAGATCTTCTGCCGACGACAGTCGACAGCTACACCAGACAGAATCGTTATAAAGAGGCAGAAGTGGGCATTCAGGAATCGGTCAGAGAAAGCAAATCCATGCTCAATGGGCTGCCGATTGTCAACCACGGCGTGGACGCTTGCCGCTCTATTATCAACGAACTGCATACGCCGGTGCAGGTGCGCCACGGCACACCGGATGCACGTCTTCTGACGGAGATTTCCTATGCAGGCGGTTTTACAAGTTACGAGGGCGGTGGTATTTCCTACAATATTCCGTATGCGAAGAATGTCAGCCTGGAAAAGACCATCAGGGACTGGCAATACTGCGACCGTCTCACTGGTATTTATGAAGAAGCAGGCGTTAGCATTAACAGAGAGCCGTATGGTCCGCTGACCGGTACGCTGGTTCCGCCATGTATTTCTCACGCTGTTGCCATTATTGAAAGTTTGCTGGCTGCAGAACAGGGCGTAAAGAACGTAACTGTTGGCTACGGTCAGTGTGGGAATCTGGTACAGGACGTTGCGGCAATCCGCGCACTGGGAAATTTGACAGAAGAATATTTAAAGCGATACGGCTATAGCGATGTAGAGGTTACGACCGTTCTCCATCAGTGGATGGGTGGATTCCCGCAGGACGAAGCCCAGGCATTTTCCGTTATTTCCTGGGGCAGTGCAATTGCAGCATTATCAAAGGCAACAAAGGTCATCGTAAAGACGCCGCATGAAGCCATCGGCGTGCCGACGAAAGAAGCAAACGCGCAGGGGCTTCGCTGCACCAAGCAGATGATTAATATGCTTTGCGACCAGCAGCTTTCCAACACCAGCCATGTCGTTAATGAAATGATGATTATTTCGGCTGAAACCCGCTGTATCGTAGACAAAGTCTTTGAACTGGGTGAAGGTGATTTGGCGGTTGGTGCGGTCAGAGCGTTCCAGGCAGGTGTTTTGGATATTCCGTTTGCACCGAGCAAACTCAATGCAGGAAAGATGCTGCCGGCAAGAGACAACGACGGCGCAATCCGTATTTTAAATGCTGCCAATGTGCCGCTTTCCAAGGAACTGATTGATTTCAACAAAGAGAAAATCGAAGAACGTGCGCAGGCAGAAAAGAGAGACGCATCTTTCCAGATGGTCATTGACGATGTATATTCCATCAGTAAAGGAAAACTGGTGGGCAGACCTTGGAAATAAATGAGGTTCGATGCGGCACAGGTCTGCAGCTTGGCATAGCCTGGGCGTAGCCCGTGAACATTGACAAAATTGACAAAAAATCGATTTTTTGTCCAATCTGTCAACGTTTTCCGACAAAAACATTGACAAAATTGACAGTTTTTTAGAATTCTGTCCAATTTGTCAAATTTAGCCCTGAAACAAAGGGATTTTTCCCGGTGAATGAACGGATTTATTGACAAAAAACGGATTTTTTTCGGATTTTGTCAATGTGGGAAATATTGTAAAATAATATCGTAAAATAAAGATGAGGAAATAAAATGAAAATCAAAAAAATTATCTGTTCCGGCGGAAGAACCGGTTTCTTCTTTGATGATCAGAGAGCAATTAAAAAAGGTGCAAAGGCGGATGGCTCTGCTTACATCGGCGCGCCAGTGACAGACGGCTTTAAAGCAGTGCGGCAGGCGGGAGAATCCATTTCTGTCATGGTGCTGTTGGAAGATGGTCAGGTGGCGTACGGGGACTGCGCAGCAGTACAGTACAGCGGCGCCGGCGGCAGAGATCCGCTGTTTCTGGCTGAAGACTTTATTCCTGTGATTATGGAGCATGTAGCGCCGATGTTGGAAGGAAAGGAACTGGACTCTTTCCGCGATCTGGCTGCAGAAGTGGAAGCGGTGCAGGTTGACGGCAAGCGTCTGCACACCGCCATTCGTTACGGCGTGACCCAGGCGGTGCTGGATGCAGTGGCAAAGGCAAAGAAACAGCTGATGTGCGAAGTCATCGCAGAAGAATACGGGCTTGCGCCGCAGTATCGCCAAATTCCGATTTTTACCCAGTCCGGTGACAATCGTTATGACAACTCCGACAAGATGATTATGAAGGGCGCGGATGTGCTGCCGCATGCGCTGATTAACAATGTAGATACGAAACTTGGCAAAGACGGTGGGATTCTGCTGGAATATGTCAAATGGCTGAGAGATCGAATCATCGCACTTCGTCACGACGAAACCTATCAGCCAGTGCTGCACATCGACGTATATGGTACCATCGGTATGGCATTTGGTGTGAACAACTATGAAGCCATGGCGGATTACATCGCGACTTTGGCAGAAGCGGCAAAACCGTTCAAGCTGCGTATCGAAGGACCGATGGATGCAGAAGAGAGAGAGGCACAGATGAAAGCGCTGGCAGCGCTGACTGCGGAAGTTGACCGCCGCGGCATCGATTGTGAACTGGTTGCAGACGAATGGTGCAATACTCTCGAAGATATCAAATATTTTGCCGACAACAAAGCAGGTCACATGGTACAGATTAAGACCCCTGACCTTGGCGGCATCAATAACATTGTGGAAGCAGTCCTTTACTGTAAAGAAAAAGGAATCGGCGCGTATCAAGGCGGTACCTGCAACGAAACGGACCGTTCCGCCCAGGTTTGTGTAAACCTGGCTATGGCGACTCAGCCGGATCAGATTCTGGCAAAGCCGGGCATGGGTGTAGACGAAGGCTACATGATTGTATATAATGAAATGCAGAGAATTCTGGCGCAGCTTGCTGTGAAGCATGCATAATATTTTGTCCAGCGACGAGACGAAGAGAGACAAGGCCGCGTGGATGTCAAAACATCCTGGCGAAGCTGGCAAAGTGTTTGTTGTATCACATGCTGCCTAGTAAAACGAGTAGCCAGGTGATGGGATGCAGCACATAGATGAGGAACGAGATATGATATACCTTGAGACGGGACTACAGCAGAAAGATGCAGAGCTGAGGAAATTGCGGAGTTTCAGTGCTGAAGCCATTGGACAGATGGCGGTGCAGGCGCTCCGCATAGAGGCGGCGGTGACGCCAAAACCAGGTCTTGTGGATCAGGAGAACAGCGGCGCCCATGATGATATGGATTATCCCTTGTTTTTGGCAAGCAGCGCGGCACTGCTGCCGTGTTTTACGGCATGTGCGAAGCTAGGGATTGAAGGCTATCGAAAGGAACCAGAACGTTTAGCGCCTGCGCTGCGCCGCATCGGCAGATGCGGAGAAACTGCAATGTACGCGGAAACCAAAGGGGTGAATACCCATAAGGGTGCTATTTTCTCCATGGGGATTCTCTGCTGCGCGACAGGCATGCTGCATGCGGCTGCGAAAGCCGCGCGGACAACGGCTTCGGCAGCAGCTCGGCGGCAGCCGGCAGAAGCTGGCGGCCGAGTTCCTGAAATAGATAAGGTTGCATCCTGGGCGAAAGGGG
>CANBFZ010000118.1 GCA_947367725.1 uncultured Eubacterium sp. | reverse complement strand
AAAACACATCGGTTTTTCTCTGCCAAAAGCAGCCTTGCTGAAGCAGCACTGCGCAGCCATTTTGCGAGTGGCACTGTCCCCTTTCGGGCTGACCTTTTCGCCCAATATCATTCTGATTCTGATGAACAAATACACCATGATTTACGGCGGGGAAGAAGCGGTAGCCTGCTATGCTGCTATTTCCTACATCACCATGATTATTCTTCTGCTTCTGCAGGGCGTTGGAGATGGCTGTCAGCCGTTGATCAGCAGATACTTCGGTGAAAAAAATCGGGACGATTTAAAAAGCACCAAACAGATGGCTTATGGCACTGCGATTTGCCTTGCCGTCATCTGTATGGTACTTCTGTTTTGTATGCGCGGCAGTGCAGCTTCCCTATTCGGTGCATCCGCCACAGTACGGATCGCGGTTGCCGCCACGCTGCCATATTTTCTTGCCGGATTTGTATTCCTTGCTTTCGTCAAAGTCACCACATCCATATTCTATGCCACCGCACAGAATCGGTTCGCTTATGTTCTCGTCTATGCAGAACCTGTCTTTCTGTTTCTGCTTCTGTGTATGTTACCGGCAATACAGGGACTTTCCGGTATCTGGATTTCCGCACTCATTTCCCAGATTCTCACCGCACTTACTGCTGCGATCTGCCTTACCAAATCAAATCCCAAATAGCACCTTCTACAGTAAGACGCAAGAAAGACAACAGCACCATCCGCTTAAACGGTTGGCTTTGTCTTCTTCTGCTCTTTCAAAATCTGCAATAGCTGCACTGTATCTTTTAGCTTTTCCTGCGGCTTCACCGTTAAGCGGATGTATGGTTCCACACCGCCGTGAACAAATGCACGCATGCCGAACGTTTCGCCAACCTGCATCAGCGCATAGCCGTTCAGCGGATTCTTTTCGCCAAAGGCAACAATCACCTTACCCTGCTGTTCGTAAATTCTAGCGACTGCCAGTTCCTCTGCCAGACTACGGATTCTAGAAACGCGGATCAAGTTCAGTGTTTCTCGCGGCACATCACCGAAGCGGTCCATCATCTCATCAATGATTTCATCCTCGTCATGCTCTGTCGCAACCGTAGCGATTTTTTTGTACATCTGCAGCTTCAGCGTTTCATTTTCAATATACCAGCCAGGAATGTTCGCAGTCACCGCAAGTTCCACAGAAATCTCTTCCTGCCGATCACTGACCACTTCCCCCTGCAGCCCGCGAATGGCATCATCCACCAGCTTGCAATAAAGCTCATAGCCGATATTCATCATATGACCGCTCTGTTCACTGCCCAGAAGGTTTCCTGCGCCGCGGATTTCCAGATCCCGCATGGCGACTTTAAACCCTGCTCCAAACTCTGTAAATTCCCGGATGGCTTTCAGTCTTTTTTCTGCCACTTCCGTCAGCACTTTATCTTTCTGATACATCAGGTATGCATATGCCATACGGTTGGAACGTCCAACTCTGCCCCTAAGCTGATAAAGCTGTGACAGCCCGTATTTATCTGCATCAATAATAATCATAGTGTTGGCATTGGAAATATCAATGCCAGATTCAATAATCGTTGTGGCTACCAACACATTATATTCGCCGTTGATAAAACTTAACATCACATCTTCCAGCGCATGTTCGTTCATCTGTCCATGTCCCACACAAACCCTGGCAAAAGGTACCAGATTACGAATGTTATCTGCCAGCTTATTGATGCCCCGCACCCGATTGTAGACAACAAAAACCTGCCCGCCGCGATCCAGTTCTCTGGTGATCATCTCCCGAATCGCTGCATCCTCCTGTTCCATCACATAAGTCTGTACTGGATACCGCTCTTCCGGCGGTTCATCGATGACGCTCATATCTTTAATCCCCGTCAAAGACATGTTGAGCGTTCTTGGAATCGGCGTTGCAGAAAGGGTCAGCACATCCACATTCTGCTTGATCTGCTTGATTTTTTCTTTATGCGCGACGCCAAAGCGCTGTTCCTCGTCGATCACCAGAAGCCCCAGATCCTTAAAAGTTACATCTTTGGATAACAGTCTATGGGTGCCGATGACAAGGTCAACCTGCCCCTTTCCCAATGCATCGATGATCTGTGCCTGCTGCGCATCGGAACGAAAGCGGGACAGCATTTCCACCTTCAGCGGAAACTGCTCAAATCGCTCCTTCAGCGTATAATAATGCTGATTTGCTAAAATCGTCGTCGGCACCAGCACTGCTGCCTGCTTACCATCGGCAATACATTTGAACAGCGCCCTGGCCGCCACTTCCGTCTTTCCAAACCCTACATCACCGCACAGCAACCGATCCATCGCCTGTGACCGCTCCATATCTTCCTTTATTTCTTCAATCGAACGAAGCTGATCGTCAGTCTCTGTATAAGGAAACGCGTCTTCAAACTCTTTCTGCCAAACCGTATCTTTTGAAAACCCATGCCCTTTCTGCATTTTTCGCTGCGCGTAAAGTTGCAGAAGTTCCTGCGCCATCTCCGCAATGGCAGCTTTGGCCTTTGCTTTCGTCTGTTTCCATTCTCCGCCGGAAAGCTTGTGTATTTTTGGGGACGCGCCGTCGGTGCCGATGTACTTCTGAATCATGTCCATCTGCTCTACCGGCACATACAGCATATCGTTACCTGCGTACTTGATCTTTAGATAATCTTTCTGCTCGCCCTGCACCGTCAGCTGTTCCAGCCCCAAAAACCTGCCGATACCGTGGTTTTCATGCACCACATAATCGCCGCTTTTCATATCGGCAAAAGACTGCATTTGTTCTGATTTCGTCTTTTTCTTCTTTCGCTTCTTTCGCTTCAGATTCTGTCCGGAAAAAATATCATTCTCGCTGATATAGCAAATCTTTTCCTCGGGAAATTCCATCCCAGCGCTTAAAGTACCTTCCGCAAATGTGATTTTCTCAAGAAGGCCGATGCGGTCTGTAAATTCTTTTAGATTGTCAAGTCGCTCTTTGGTCGATGCAGCAATGACAATTTTATAATGTTTTTTTACGTAATTTTTTAGTTCCGCTTCCAGAAGCTCCATTCTGCCGCCGAATTCTACCATCTGCCGACTCTTTACAGTCTGCACCGCAGAAAGCCGATCCACACCCTTCACGGTCTTTGTAAACGGTGTCAGTACATACACCGTTTCTTTCTCGTAAATGCGGTAAAAATCTTCTCTGCCCGAAAGCAACTCCATATCTTTGGGAACCACCTGCCCCCGCTCCAAAAGCACTTTAAAATCCTCTTTGAGTTCCCCGCTTCTGGCATCCAGAAATTCACAGATTCGATCCGGATCATCTACAATGACCGGCCCTTCCTCCAGGTAGTCCCACAAGTATTCTGTCGTCTGATAGAAATAGTGGAGATAATTTTCTAATAGCTGCAAGTTGGATACATTCTGTATATATTCGCAGAGCTCATCTCTGCGCTTTTCCAGCCGTTGCGCGGATTCCTCAAAGGCCTCGCCTTTTTTGTAAAGCCGCTTTGCCTGCGCCGTATACTCCTTGTGCAAAAGGGCTGCCGCCTCGGCAAACATCGCCTGATCTGCCAGCATATGCTCCGCAGGGAAAATCTCCACAGACTGCAGATTCTCCACAGAACGCTGGGTGTTCATATCAAAACTGCGAATGGAATCCACTTCTGTATCAAACAGCTCGATCCGGTATGGCAAATCACCATCCGGGGTAAAAACATCGAGAATGCCACCCCGAATGGAAAACTGTCCTTTGGTATCAACAATCTCCATACGCTCATAGCCCATCTTCACTAAGGTTTCCCTTAGATTTGCCAAATCAAGGTCATCGCCCAAGCCAATTTTAACAGATGCTGACGCAAAACTTGCATGCGGTGTAATCTTTTTTACAGCAGCAGAAACAGGCGCTATGACAATACAATTTTCCTTTGTCGCAAGCGCCTTTAAAATCTTCAATCTTTCTATCAGTTGATCATGGTTTTTGGCTTCGTAACGCAAAAACACCTGGTCTTCCTGCGGCAGCACCAAAATTTCCCGCGCCGAAAAAAAAGAAAGGTCTGATGCCAGTCTTGTCGCACGAGCGGCACTGGCAGTGATGATCAGACTCTGTCTTTCTTCTTTCAGTATATCGGAAATAATCGGTGCACATCTGCTTTCAGAAATCCCTGAAATATTAATGATTCCCTTTTTCTTCATTCTCTTCCTTCTTCGGCTTTCCTTTTTTCGTATTATACCGGTTCATCGCAATATCTACATCTGATTCCAAAATACACTCGATGGCGCTGACTGCCTTCGTAACCGTTTCCTCCAGCACCGGCACTTCCTCTTTAGAAAATCCACCAACGACAAAGTTGACAAGATCGCCTTTTTTCTGACTACCGATACCGATGCGAATTCTGGGGAACCGGTCAGACTGCAGTTGGTATACCACCGACTTCATGCCGTTATGCGTACCGGCACTGCCGAATTTTCTGATGCGAAGCGCGCCCAGTGCAATGTCAATATCATCGTAAATGACGATAAGATTTTCAGGCTCCAGCTTATAAAACTGCATCACTTCCCGCAGAGATTCTCCAGAAAGGTTCATATAGGTCTGCGGCTTTACTAAAAGGACTTTCTGGCCGGCAATTCTCCCCTCGCCGACCAGCGCCTTAAACTTCAGTTTATCTGTTTTGATGTCATGTTTTTCTGCCAGCCGGTCTATGGTGATAAACCCCATATTATGCCTCGTATTTTCGTATTTCTTGCCGGGATTTCCCAGTCCTGCTATCACATACATAACAAAGTATATTCCTTTACATGAAAATTAGTCGAATAATTTACTTACAGAGCCGTTGGTGAAAATTCTCGTCATGGCTTCTGCAAAAAGAGGTGCAACGGACAGGAATGTCATCTTGTCCAGTTTCTTTTCTTCCGGCATCGGAATGGTGTTGAGCAGAACCAGTTCTTCAATCACAGACTGTTCCAGTCTTTCTACAGCAGGACCTGACAGAACCGGATGCGTTGCGCAAGCATAGACCGCCTTTGCGCCCAGTTCCTTGATGGCGTTAGCCGCATTGGAAATGGTGCCAGCAGTATCGATCATATCATCCAGGATGATACAATTTTTTCCATCAATATTGCCGATGATATTCATGATTTCGCTCTTGTTTGGCTCCGGTCTTCTCTTATCTACGATGGCAATCGGGCAGTTTAAGTACTGTGCCATATTTCTGGCGCGGGTCACACTGCCATGGTCAGGCGATACCACGCAGACATCTTCCAGGGCTTTGTCTTTGAAATATCTTGCCAAAATTGGCATACCCACCAGATGATCCACCGGAATATCAAAGTATCCCTGAATCTGATTTGCATGCAGATCCATGGAAACCACTCTGTCAGCACCTGCCGCAACCAGCAGATTTGCCACAAGTTTCGCTGTGATTGGATCTCTTGCCTTTGCTTTTCTGTCCTGTCTTGCATAGCCGTAATACGGAATAACTGCATTGATTCTGCCGGCAGAAGCTCTCTTCATGGCGTCGATCATGATGAGCAGCTCCATCAGATTGTCGTTGACCGGATTGCAGGTAGACTGTACGATGTAAACATCGATGCCTCTAACAGATTCCCAAAGGTTAACAGAAATTTCACCATCGCTGAATTTCGTTACAGTCGCTTTGCCCAGCGGCTTTCCCATAATCGATGCGATTTCTTCTGCGAGTTCTGTGTGCGAATTTCCGGAAAACACCTTAAAATCTGAAAATACGCCGTTTTTCATGTTTTGTACCTCTTCTTTCTTCGATTGTCTCTCAAGCATGTTGTAATTATTTTTTGTTGTATAATCCCTTTCTAGCTGCCCAGCCCGCAATATTGCGCTGTCTGGTTCTTGCAATGGCCAGCGCATCCTCCGGAACCTTCTCTGTAATGGTACTGCCAGCGGCGATATACGCGCCGCCTTCCACCTGTACCGGAGACACTAGGTTGGTATTGCAGCCGATAAATGCTCCATCCCCCACTGTTGACCGATGCTTATGCGTTCCGTCATAATTGACAAATACGACACCGCACCCTATATTGACATCCTTTCCGACATCGGAATCCCCTATGTAAGTCAGATGGGACGCCTTCGAACCGTCTCCCAGAGACGAATTCTTAACCTCGACAAAATCTCCGACCTTGCAGTTTTCACCAATGATACTGCCCGGTCTGAGATAGGCAAACGGCCCCACTTTGGTGCCTTTGCCTACTTTGCTTTCTGTGATAACCGAACTCTGCAC
>CANBFZ010000117.1 GCA_947367725.1 uncultured Eubacterium sp. | reverse complement strand
GGCGAGAAGAACACGCGTTCACACGGTAATTTGAAGAAATTTGCGGTGTAAATGCGCAGACATACATTGAAAACATAGAAAAGGAGTTATCCATTCATGGCAAAAAATAAACTGTCACCTATGATGCAGCAATATTTGGAGATTAAGGCAGAATATGAGGATTGTATTCTCTTTTTTAGATTGGGCGACTTTTATGAAATGTTCTATGAAGACGCGAAAACAGCGTCCAGAGAGCTGGAACTGACCCTGACCGGCAAGAACTGTGGACAGGAAGAGAGGGCGCCCATGTGCGGCGTTCCGTTTCATTCAGCAGACACTTATATTGCAAGACTGGTCGAACGAGGCTATAAAGTTACCATTTGTGAACAGGTAGAAGATCCTGCAGAAGCCAAAGGCATCGTCAAGCGGGAAGTGATTCAGATTGTTACGCCGGGCACAGTTACATCTCAGACGATGCTGAAAGAAACAGAAAATAATTATCTGGCATCGGTCTATCTGGATAAGAAAGGTATGTCCATCTCTTACTGCGATATTTCCACCGGCGAACTCTGCACTACGGAGCAGCAGAGCAGTTTGAATCTGGTGCAGGACATGCTCAATGAGCTTTCTAAAATTGACGCGAAAGAAATTATCATCAACAACTCGGCGGAAGCCATGGTCGATGCGGCAGAGCTGAAAGCGGTCACCGGTGCGTTCGTTTTTGTGATGAACGACGCTTACTATGGGCAAAAAGCCGCAGAAGATGCCATCAAAGCCCAGTTTGAGCAGAGCTCTCTGACCAGTCTGGGACTTTTCGGAAGAGATTTCTGCATCCTTTCTCTGGGCGCGCTGCTTGCGTATCTATTGGAAACCCAGAAACAGAGCCTGAGTCAATTGACCCAATGCAGATTTTATGAAATCGGCAAGCATATGTCTTTGGATAAAGCGACACTGCGCAATCTGGAAATTACGGAAACTCTGTACGATAAACGCATACAGGGTTCACTGCTGGGCGTGCTGGACAAAACCGCAACTGCTATGGGCAGCCGCAAGCTGAAACAGTGGTTGCGTGAACCACTGAATAACGCTGCCGAAATTAATCTTCGATTAGGTGCCGTAGAAGAGCTGACAGAGCAGCCTATTTTAGAAAACAATCTCAGAGAAGCGCTGAAGCAGGTTTACGATTTTGAGCGTCTTGCCGGAAGAATTGCATCAGGCAGCGCAAACGGCAAGGATTTGATCGCCTTGAAGAGTTCCGTAAGTGTGCTGCCGGAAATCAAAGCAGGACTTGCCTATACAGATTCTGCGTTGCTGCAGCAGTTTCACAGTCAGATTTACGACCTGGAAGAAATTCATACCATGATCGAGGACGCCATTCGGGAAGACGCACCTTTTACCATCAAAGACGGCGGACTGATCAAAGAAGGCTATTCACAGGAGTTGGATCAGATCAAATTTTCCATCAAAGACGGCAAACAGTGGATTGCCAACTTGGAACATACCGAACGGGAACGAACGGGTATTCGTGCGCTGAAAGTGGGATTCAACAAGGTATTTGGCTACTATATTGATGTCACCAAAGCCAATGCCCACCTGGTGCCGGAGGACTATATTCGCAAACAGACCCTGGTCAATAATGAACGGTATATCACGCCGGAGCTAAAGGAGATGGAGAATCTGGTGCTCAACGCAGAAGCCAAGATCAACCAGATCGAATACGAATTATTTACTGAAATCCGCAGTCGAATTCAGCAGTATATCCGAGAAATCCAGGAAACTTCTCAAGCGATCGCCCAGCTGGATGTACTACTTAGTTTCGCAAACGTCAGCAGCAAACTGGGTTATGTCAAGCCGATCATCGACGAAAGTTTTGAACTTCGTATCGAAAAGGGCAGGCATCCGGTCATCGAACAGATGATCTCGGACGGCATGTTTGTCTCTAACGATACTTATCTAAACAATACAGACACCAGCATGCTGGTCATTACCGGTCCTAATATGGCGGGAAAATCCACGTACATGCGCCAAACTGCGTTAATCGTACTTATGGCACAGGCGGGATGTTTTGTGCCTTGTGCATCAGCCAGAATCGGCGTAGTGGATCGCATCTTTACCAGAATCGGCGCATCGGATAATCTGGCACAGGGACAATCCACATTCTTTGTGGAAATGAGTGAACTGGCTTATATTCTCAGCTGTTCCAAGGCGCGCAGCCTGATTATTCTGGATGAAATCGGCAGAGGTACCAGCACCTACGACGGACTTTCCATCGCATGGGCGGCAGTTGATTATCTCTGTAACGAGCAGACACACATCAGAACCCTGTTTGCAACGCATTATCATGAACTGACTGCACTGGAAGAACAGATCGCAGGCGTTCGCAATCTGAATGTCGATGTGTCCGAAGAAAACGGCAACATCGTATTTTTACATAAAATTGTGGAAGGCTCAGCCAGCCGAAGCTACGGCATTCATGTTGCAAAGCTGGCAGGTGTTCCTGGCGCACTGCTTGAAAATGCACAGCGTAAGCTTTCCCAGCTGGAAGCCGGCGCAGCTGAAATCACCCTTGCAGAAGCACCATATTCCCCAGAAAAAGCGCCTGCGGCTGCCTGTGAAGAAGCGCAGATTTCTTTCTTCATGCCAGGGTCAAGCCCGGTGATAGATCGGATTCGCAGTCTGAATCTGATGGAGATTACACCATCACAAGCCATCGAAATTTTAGAAGAATTAAAGGAAGCAATTGATGATTAAGGTTTTAGAGAAAAATATTGCAGATAAAATTGCTGCCGGCGAGGTAGTAGAACGCCCCGTTTCTATCATGAAAGAATTGGTGGAAAATGCCATTGACGCCGGCGCAGATTCGATTGTGGCAGAAATCAAAAACGGCGGGAAAACATATCTCCGCGTGACAGATAACGGTTGTGGAATCCCCAGGGAAGAAACAGAAACCGCCTTTCTGCGTCATGCTACCAGCAAAATTTCTACAGTAAAAGATTTAGATGCGATTGGGACGCTGGGCTTTCGAGGAGAAGCACTGGCCAGCATTGCTGCAGTCACCCATACAGAGTTTATTACCAAAACAAGAGATGCCAAAACGGGGACAAAGCTTTTCATTCACGGCGGTGAAGTCATTGCAAACAGTGCAACAGGCTGTCCAGACGGGACTACGATCATCGTGACTGATTTGTTCTATAATACGCCGGCGAGACAAAAATTTTTAAAATCTGACAGTGCGGAAAGCGGTCAAATCATTGACTTTCTATCCCAGATTGCACTGGCATATCCGTCCGTCAAATTTCGATTCATCAACAACGGCAACATTGTTTTTTCTACCACAGGAAACGGTGATCTGCTGGCGGCGATTCTTGCCGTATATAAAATCAGTGCCTATCAGGATTTGGTACCGGTTTCTTTTGAAAGAGACGGAAATCGGCTGACCGGCTATATTTCCAGACCATCCCTCTCGAAAACCAATCGAAAAAGCCAGATTTTCTTTGTCAACGGTAGAGTGGTTGGCAGCAAAGTCATTGAGAGAGGCGTCACGCAAGGGTACAGGGAACGGCTGTTTGAAGGCCGCTACCCGGTCGCATTTCTGTTTATTGAAACCGATCCGGCAAAACTGGACGTCAATATCCATCCCAACAAAAAAGAAGTTCGCTTTGATCGGGAAGAAGACATCACCGCACTAGTTGCGGACGGCGTGATCAGCGCATTGGGCACCAAAGCAGCGGTGACAGAAGTCAAAAATATCTTTCGAGAAGCGGCGAAACCTAAAACAGATGCTCCAGAAAGCCAGATAGAGCTGCCAACATCACCGGCACCAAAAAAAACGGAGAAAAGAACCGTTTCACAAAGAACAGAAGCAACGGCAGTAGCAAAAGCAGAAAAGGTAGACATAAAACAAATATTGTCAACGAAACGTGCGGCACTGCGGATCGCGGAAGAAGAGAAAGCATACCATACTGCAGAAATAGTAGAAAAGCCTAAAACGATAGAGAAATCATCAGTAACCACGTCAGAACCGCTTACAGCTGAAAAGCATGCGGCGGAAAAACCATGGATTGATCTTGCTGCACCTTCACTGCAGCCTTTTACATTCGACCAGCTAAAGCTGACAGGCGCCATCTTCGGCACTTATATGACGGCAGTGGACAGGGAAAACTTTTATTTAATCGATCAGCATGCCGCCCATGAGCGGGTTTTTTATGAAAAACTGGTAGGTGCCTATCTTGCTGAAGAGAAGCTGCGGCAGCCAATTTTGACGCCGATTATGGTGGAAGTACCGCTGTCTGTCAAAGAAAATCAGTATGACTGGCTGGACGCCCTGACAGACTTGGGTTTTTTAGTCGAGGAGTTCGGACAAAATTCCTATGTGATTAAGGAAATTCCAACCTTTATGAGCCTTTCAGAGGCAGAGGATTTTGTCAATACTTATATAGATAGTTTGACGGAGGGCACGAAACTGCAAAATACCGTGGTCATCAACAAGCTGATCACAAAATCCTGTAAAGCAGCTGTGAAAGCGCGGGATTACCTCTCGATGGAGGAAATGCAGGCACTGCTGCTACAGCTTGCTGCATGCAGAAATCCATTTTCCTGTCCCCATGGAAGACCGACCTTTATCCGACTTTCCCGATACGAAATCGAAAAAATGTTTAAGCGAGTTTAAAAGTGATGCAGAGAGAAATCATTGTCATTTGCGGTCCGACCGCAGTAGGAAAAACAAAATATGCCATCGAAACGGCGCTTTTTGTCGGCGGCGAAATCGTTTCCTGCGATTCGATGCAGCTGTATCGGTATATGGATATCGGCAGCGCCAAACCTACGCCCGAAGAGCGAGCGCGAGTTCCTCATTATCTGGTCGATGAAATCGATCCGGCGGAGCCTTTTTCTGCGGCAAAATATCAGTCGATGGCAAAAGCTGCCATCGAAGCAATTTTTGCCAAGGGAAAAACGCCGGTCATTGCAGGCGGTACAGGACTTTACCTCAATGCATTGCTTTACGATATGGATTTCAGCGCGCCGCCGGGAGATCCGGCATTTCGCGACCGGCTTTATCAAGAAGCGGAAGAACAGGGCGCGGCAGTTCTCTACGAGCGATTGAAAGGACTGGATGCAGAAGCGGCAGCAAGAATACATCCCAATAACATCAAAAAGGTGGTGCGTGCCATTGAAGCCGCCCACTTAGGCATAAAAGTCAAAGACTTCGCGAAAGATTTGCGTCCGACTACTGATTATACTGCGCGGCTGATTGGTCTGAAACGGAACAGAGCGCAGCTTTATGCACGTATCAATCAGCGTGTGGATCTTTTGATGGAGCAGGGGCTTGTGGAAGAGGTGAAAGGTCTTCTGGCAAGAGGACTGACAGAAGACGACATCTCCATGAAAGGCATCGGCTACAAAGAAATCATCGGTTATCTCGAAGGGCGTTATGACCTTATGGAGGCGACAGAACTGGTCAAAAAGAACACCCGTCATTATGCCAAACGGCAGATGACCTGGTTTAAACGATATCAGGACATGCGATGGTTTGATATCTCTGCGTACGAAAATGATGAAAGCTGTCTGGAGGACTTGTTCAAATGGCTGGAAAAGAAATAAAAATTCATAACAAAAGCGATAAACCCGACAATATTGTACAGAAAGAAGCGCAGATTTTTCAGGAATGTGAGGCAATAGAGGCAGAGCTTCCCAGATTTTTGCGCAGTTTTTTTATCTATTTGAAGGGCAACGTGCTGCCAATGTCGAGGCTTGCTTATCTGCACGATATCAAATTTTTCTGCCATTATCTCGTTACTGAAACAGATCTGACGACGGCGGAAAACACCGCGCAGATTACACTGCAGGAATTTAGCAAAATACAAGCCGTCGATATCAATATTTATCTGGACTACTGCAGAAAATACAAGGTGGAAACAGATAAGAATATTTACGTTTATGAAAATAATAACAAAACGCTGGCAAGAAAGAAATCTTCAATTTCCGTCATGTTTAAACAACTCTATCGGGATCAGCTGCTGGAAAAGAATATTACAGACGGTTTTGACCCGATTCGCGTTCCGAAAGCGGGAGAGCGAGAAATCAAGGCGCTGCAGGATGACGAAGTGATGATCATGCTGGATGCGGTCACAAACGGCACAGGGCTTTCCAAACATGCGTATGCTTATTGGCAGAAAACGAAAAAACGAGACAAAGCAATTTTGATGTTGTTTCTGACTTACGGTCTCAGACTTTCCGAGCTGCAGCAGCTCAAC
>CANBFZ010000116.1 GCA_947367725.1 uncultured Eubacterium sp. | reverse complement strand
CGGATGTATCTGTGCCCATGGAACTGATGCCAGATTCGCTGTATGACGCTTTTAATCGGGAGGATTCCACGATGATGGCGGTTTTCTTTGACAGTGCAACCAGTGCCGATGACACCATATCGGCAATTGGGGAGGTGCGAAAAACCTGCGGCAGACAGTGTTTTGTATCAGGCATGTCTGCACTGGTCACTGATTTGAAGAATCTCTGCGAGGCGGAAGAACCGATTTATGTGGGGCTTGCGGTGCTGTTTGCAACCCTTGCAATGGTACTGCTTTTGGATGGCTGGCTGGTGCCTTTTGTGTTTCTTGCGTCCATTGGTATGATGATTTTACTGAATCTAGGAACCAATTTTTTCTTCGGAGAAATCTCCTATATCACAAAAGCGCTGTCTGCGGTGCTGCAGTTGGCAGTGACGATGGATTATTCCATTTTCCTTTGGCATAGCTATAATGAGCAGCGAGACTGTTATGATCGGCATGAGGACGCTATGGCAGCCGCCATCCGGCAGACGTTGACCAGCGTAGTGGGAAGTTCTATTACGACAGTGGCAGGTTTTGCAGCACTGTGCTTTATGAGTTTTACCCTTGGCAAAGACCTGGGCATTGTTATGGCAAAAGGCGTCATCTTTGGTGTGATTGGCTGTGTGACCGTGCTGCCGGCGTTGATCTTGGTGCTGGATCGACCGCTGCACAAAACAAAACATAAATCGCTGATTCCCGATATGGGAAAGTTTGCGGCAAAGGTGACGAAAGGGTTCCCTGTCTTTCTTGTAATCTTTCTGGCAGTGACCATGCCAGCGCTTTATGGCTACAGCAAGACCAATGATGCGGTGTATTACGATATGGGGAAATGTCTGCCGGAGGATATGGCGTATGTCATTGCGAACACAAAATTATCGGAAACCTTTGATATCGCATCGACCCATATGGTTCTGGTCGATGCAGATTTGCCGTCTGCGGAAGTGCGCAACATGATGGAAGAAATGGAAGCTGTAGACGGTGTGAAGTATGTATTGGGGTTAGAGTCGGTACTGGGCAGTATGGTACCAGAGGAGATTTTGCCTGCAGGGCTTCGCGATGTGCTGGAAAGTGAGCAGAGCAAACTGCTGCTCATCAGTTCGGAATATGATGTGGCCAGCAATGCAGTGAACCGGCAGCTTGACAATCTCAATGCCATTTTGAAAGCGTATGATGAGACAGGCATGCTCATCGGCGAGGCGCCTTGCATGAAAGATATGATTGAAACGACCAATCACGATTTTCAGGTGGTCAATGGAATCTCTATTGTAGCGATCTTTGTGATTATTGCACTGGTGGAGGGCAGCCTTTCTCTGCCGTTTCTGCTGATTGCGGTTATCGAGCTTGCAATTTTCATCAATTTGGGCATGCCGCATTTTCTGGGACAGTCGCTGCCGTTTATCGCGCCAATTTGTATCAGCACCATTCAGCTGGGCGCAACAGTGGACTATGCCATACTGATGACGACCAGATATAAAACGGAACGCATCCAAGGCAGCCATAAACAGCAGAGTATTGTCACGGCGCTGGCGGCGTCAGTACCTTCCATTTTGGTTTCGGGAACGGGGCTGTTTGCAGCAACCTTCGGTGTGGCAATTTATTCCGATATTGATATCATCAGCGCGATGTGTATGCTGATGGCAAGAGGCGCTGTGGTGAGTATGCTTTGTGTCATCTTCCTGCTGCCAGCGCTTCTAATGCTTTGTGATAGACTGGTTTGTGCGACTACCAAAGGCATGAAACAGGCAGGAAAACAGAATGTGGAGGGATTGAAATCATGAAACAGATGTGGAAAAAAGGATTGGTGTTGATGCTGGCTGTGACACTAACCGCAGGCAGTGCGACGACGGCGGCCTATGCTGCTGCTGATACAGAGAATCAAAAGGAAGAAACGGTCTATGTGCTTGCAGAAAGTGATGGCACGGTGCAGAAAATTATCGTCAGCGATTGGCTAAAGAACTTGTCGGAAAGCAAATCACTCTATGACAGATCGGAACTGTCTGCCATAGAAAATGTCAAAGGCAGTGAAACGAGTCGGGCGGCGCGCGACGGCAGACGTATCTGGGAAGCTGGCGGAAAGGATATTTACTACCGGGGTGAAATCGAAAAGGAACTGCCGGTTGCAATGCAGATTTCCTATCAGCTGGACGGGAAAGCGATTTCTGCCAAAGCACTTGCTGGGAAAAGCGGCAAAGTGACCATTCGTTTCACGTATGAAAACCGGCTGTATCAGACGGTACAAATCGGAGGAAAGGCAGAACAGCTCTGTGTGCCATTTGCCATGGCGACGGGGATGGTGCTGGACAATGCGCATTTTTCCAATGTAGAAGTTTCCAACGGCAAGCTGCTGAACGATGGCGAACGCACGGTTGTTTGCGGCATTGCATTTCCGGGACTGGGAGAAAATTTGCGGCTGACGGGAGCGGATATCACGATTCCAGATTCTGTAGAGGTGACGGCTGATGTGACAGACTTTACAATGGAAAATACAGTTACAGTGGCAGACAACAGTATTTTTGCAGAATTAGACGCCGGAAAGATGGATTCTGCGGAGGATTTGGCGGCAGGGCTGACCCAGCTGGATGCTGCCATGGAGAAACTTTTGTCTGGCTCCTCTGCGCTTTATGACGGATTGCAGACGCTGCAAAGCAAATCAGGGCAGCTGGCGCTGGGGGTTGAAAAACTAGCAGAGGGCGGTGCGCGCCTGCAGACAGGTGCTGCCAATTTAACCGACGGCGCATCGGAACTTTCCAAAGGAATTTCGGAACTTACAGGGGGACTTACCGCTTTAGATAAAAATAGCGCAGCGCTTTGCGCGGGTGCACAGCAAGTATTTGATGTTATGCTTAAAACGGCAGATGGGCAGCTTGCGGCAGCAGGGCTAACTTTGCCTGTGCTGACGCCTGCCAATTATAGCAGTGTGCTGGAAGCTGCCGCTGCTGCGGTAGGCGAGGCAAATCAGGCGCCGATTTTGGCGCTGCAAGCACAGCTGGACAGCTATCATCAGTTTTATACAGGCTTGCAGGCGTATACCGATGGCGTGACCACCGCAAAGACTGGTGCAGCGCAGTTAAATACAGGGGCACAAAAGTTGGAAGCAGGTACGAAAGATTTGTATGACGGGGTTAAGGGGCTGCAGCAGGGGGTACAGACGCTGCAGAAAAACACGCCAGTGCTGATAAAAGGGGTCAGCACCCTTACAGAAGGTGCAAAAAAATTGAACGGCGGACTTACGGAATTTGATGAAGATGGGATTTCTAAGCTGACTGGGGCAGCCGGCGGAGATCTTGGAGGCTTACTGGACAGAATGAAGGCTACCATAAATCTTTCCCGATCTTATCAGTCTTTTTCCGGTATTTCAGAAGATATGGAAGGACAGGTGAAGTTCGTATATCGAACGGAGAAAATTGCAAAGAAATAGGATAGGACTTTGAAGAAAGGGACGCCGGTTAGAAACAACCGGCGCCCCTTTTTGCGTCTTTGGTTTTTATTGGGTTTTTAACATTTCATCTAGTGCTTCCATGAGTACTTCGATATCGATCGGTTTTGCGATGTGTCCGTCCATACCGCACCGGATGGCTTCTTTTTTATCCTCTTCAAACGCATTGGCTGTCATAGCGATGATCGGCGTAGAAGCAATTTCTTTGTTTTCCAGTTCCCGAATGGCTTTTGCCGCTTCGTAGCCATTCATGACAGGCATTTGAATATCCATCAGGATCAACTGATAGTAGCCCGGCTTTGCTGCGCGCAGCAGATCCAAAGCGATCTGCCCGTTTTCAGCAACATCTGCAGTCAGTCCTGCTTCTTCTAAAATTGCAACAGCAATCTCCTGGTTCAGCTCATTATCTTCTACAAGAAGAATATGTCCGCTGCGCAGGATTTCTGGTGCAGCCGTATCTTCTGGTGTTTGCTTGTCACGACTGATCAGGCTGTGAAGGCAGCTGCGCAGTTCAGATAGGAACAGCGGTTTGCTGCAGAAAGCGGTTACGCCGGCTTCTCTGGCTTCATCTTCGATGTCAGACCAGTCATAAGCGGTCAGAACGATAATTGGGACATTTTTGCCTGTTTCCTGTCTGATTCTTCTGGCGACTTCGATGCCGTTCATGTCAGGTAGCAGCCAGTCGATGATGTAGACAAAGTAATGATCGTTTCTGGAAACGGACTGGCGGGTGCGCAGCACAGCTTCTTTTCCGGACATGGTCCATTCTGCCCGCAGTCCGATTTGCTGCAGCATGCAGGAGACGCTGTCGCAAGTGTTGTAATCGTCATCTACCACCAGCGCCCGCAGACCGTTGAGTTCCGCAATGGCGACAGGTTCTTTTTTTCCGGCTTCATCCAGCCGTAGTGTCAGGCAGACGATGACTTCCGTGCCGACGCCGTGTTCGCTCTGTACTGCAATGGTACCGTTCATCATATCGACGATATTTTTGGTAATCGCCATGCCAAGTCCAGTGCCCTGAATGCCACTGCTGGTGGAATTCCGTTCCCGTTCAAACGGCTCAAAAATGTGCGCGACAAATTCTTCTTTCATGCCGATGCCTGTATCTTTGATATGGAATTCGAAGTTAGCAAAGCCTGGCGCAGCACCTGGTTTTTCGATGACTTTCAGGCTGACCATGCCGCCGGCGCCTGTATATTTGATAGAGTTGCTCAAAAGGTTCAGCAGCACCTGATTCAGCCGCAGCCGGTCGCAGTAGATTTGTTCATTCTGGATGTCGATGGCGTCCAGATACAGATCAAGCTGTTTGGCATTGATATCTGCCTGAATGATGTTGTGCAGCTCATGGAGAATCTCTGGTAGACTACAAGGTTGCTCTTCCAGATGAATTTTACCGCTTTCGATGCGGCTCATATCCAGCACATCATTGATCAGACTCAGCAAGTGATTACCGCTGGTCATAATCTTTTTCAGGTATTCTGCCACCTGCTCTTTGCGGTCGATATGGGTGATTGCCAGGGCAGTAAAGCCAATGATTGCATTCATCGGCGTACGGATGTCGTGAGACATGTTGGAGAGGAAGGTGCTCTTGGCTTTGTTGGCACGGTTTGCCTGTGAAAGGGCATCTTCCAGCAGTGCTTTTTTCTGTCTTTCGTCACGCATTTCCTCATCCAGACAGCGGAATCCCAGGACAATGCTGCGGGTTTCGTCCCAGTTGCTGGCTCGTACTGCTTTCATCTGGAAATATCGAATTTCACCGCAGCAGGTAGTGCGGTAGTTGATATAGCACATATCTTTTTCGGAGAGTTCCTGTTCCAGATGTGTTTTCGAAGCGGTTTTACGGAACGCTTCTTTATCTTCTTCGTGAATGCTTGTGGCTGCATACTGTTCGATGCAGTGTTCCATGGATAATACGCCGTTAAAGATGGTAGGCATAATGTTATTTTTGCACTCACCCATACGCAGCACTTTGCCTTCACCTGAATCTAAATCAAAGAAGCAAACTAGCACATACTCGATACTGAGCGCGTGAACCAGTTCCATCTGTCGACGCTGGTCTTCCCGTCGCTCTGTTTCTTCCTGTAGTTTCTGTGCCGTACGGTCTAGCAGATAACGCTGGTAAAAGCGTTCGCCGTTTTCTTCAATCAGCTTGATGTTGCCCGTGACATAGAGAATTTCTCCGTCGGCATGTTGTATGCGGTAATCGACACTGACATTATCCCCCTCATTTTTGAGAGACTGGATGGATTCTTGCAGTTTCTTCCGGTCTTCTGCAAAGACGGAAGAAGCCACGAGATCAAACCCGTCTGCAAGAAGAGCCTGTGCATCGGTGTAGCCCAGAATGCGCAGGGCTGCCTGGTTCACGCTGAGCAGTTTGGAACCGTCCAGGCTGTGACACATGATGCCGCAGTCCATGGTGGTAAACAGCATTTCCAGGGTCTGATTCTTTTGAATCAGTTCGTCGGCATAAGCCCGTTCCTGTGTGATATCGATGCCAATGCCCATGGTCCCCATGACACTGCCATCCAGATCGTATAATGGTGATTTATAGGTAGTCAGAATTTTGGTTTCACCACTGCTGAGAATGGTTTCTTCGGAAACGCAGGTTTTTTTGGTTTCCATGACGATGCGTTCGGATTCGATACAAGCAGGATCGTCCTGTTCTACATCCCATATGTAAGCATGACCGCGGCCTTCCACCTGCGCTTTGGTCTTGTTGACGGTTTGACAGAAACTGTCGTTCACTTTTTTATGAATGCCGTCTTTGTCTTTATACCAGATTAAATCCGGCGTGCTGTTGATGGTGGTTTCCAAATACTGCGCGGTTTGCCAGGCGTCTTTTTGTGCCTTG
>CANBFZ010000115.1 GCA_947367725.1 uncultured Eubacterium sp. | reverse complement strand
GTAGCGGCGAGTGGAGTCGAACCACCGACCTTCCGGGTATGAACCGGACGCTCTAGCCAACTAAGCTACACCGCCACGCAATTCTTTCAAATCACTGCAAGAAATATGTTATCAAACCTGACGGAAAATGTCAAGGACTTTTTTGGTTTTTTCTGTCCTTTTCCAACAGCAATTTGCCATTCCGCCGGCAGGTATCTTTCTTGCGCTGTCTCATCTCATTTACCAGACAGCTTGAATAGATTACCATCTTCTTCTGCTTTTGTCAATAGAAATTCCAAAATTTATCAAAAAACCTTTCGATTTGTGTACAATTCTATCGAACCTGCAATTTCGCATAATCATGATCATAAACGACTTGACCGCAGGTATAGGTAAATGGATGCTGAAATAACGGTCCATCTGTAACCAACGTATGATATTCACCATTTTCCCCGCAAACATCGACGCCAGCCGCATCCAGTTTCTTGAGCAAATCCTCTGACAGCACTTCGCCCAGATAAGACGCATCCATGTACTTCGTATTGACCGTTGTAATCCGTGCAATAAAACCTGCCCTTAAAAATTCTTCTACGGCTCGCCTTCTATCCATCTGCCAAAGGGGATAGCAGCCATGAAGCCCTGCTGCCTGACAGCGTGCTTCATCCCAGTCGCGATGCTGCTGCAGGTCAATATCACCGAATACACAGTATTCCGCACCATGTGCTTTCAACGCACGCAGTGTCTCCTCAAATTTTTCTTCATAGTCTGTACCATCCGTTCGTACCAAATAAATCGGAATGTCCAGCGCTGCAGAAAGCCGCAGAAGGGTTTCCTCCGGCACCCCATGAAACCACGCTTTCTCTGCATTTGTATTATAGGTTGTGATCAAACCCACCGGCTCCATGCCGGCTTCTATCGCCTTATAAAGTGCCGGACTGCTGTCTTTTCCCGTACTGAACGATGCTGCAAATTTTTTCTTTTCCACTGTAAGTACTCCTGTTATATGTTGTCTCAGCGCCACTTTCTTTTCTCATATCACAAAATTTTCGTTGCTTCAATTTCTGTCTGCAAAATTAGGGCAGTGCTGCGCAACTCCACTGGTGTTCACGCATAAAACTGACAAAATGATCAAAAACAAGCATAGTATTCATGGTTCCAACACCTGCAACCTTCAATCATTGCAATATCCTGCTAGGATCTTTTCACGCCCCGCAAGATAAACCTGCATTTAAGCCTGCGTGTCTGTCCCGTTGATATAGGCGGCGGCAGCCAATGCCGCAACTGCACCGTCTGCTGCTGCAGTTGCAAGCTGACGCACTGCCTTGGTTCTGCAGTCGCCGCAGACGAAAATCCCCGGTGTGGCAGTCAAACAATCTTCTCCTGCTGCAATATAGCCATGGTCGTCTAGCGGCGCTACATCTGCAAAAGCTTCGTTGTCCGGCATCTGTCCAATGGCAACAAAGACCCCTTCTACCGGCAGCTGGGTTTCTTCTTCTGTTTTCACATTGCGGATTTTCAGCCCGCTGACCTTAGCGTCTCCCAGAATTTCACACGGCACACATTCCATAAAAAATTCTACGTTATCTTTTGCAAGCAGCCGTTTTACGGTTGCCTGCTCCCCGCGGAACGTATCTCTTCTGTGAATCAGGTACACTTCTTCCGCCAAATTAGAAAGCACTTCTGCATCTTCCAGTGCCGTGTTGCCGCCGCCAATCACCGCCACTTTTTTTCCTCTAAAAAATGCACCGTCGCAAGTAGCGCAATACGAAACGCCGCTGCCCACAAAGGATTCTTCCTCTGGAAGTCCCAGCGGGCGATTTTTGGCGCCAGTTGCTAAAATTACCGATTTTGTCTCATACACCTGATCCGCTGTCACAACGTTTTTCACTGCGCCGCTGTCCTCTACTGCAGTAACCTGTGCATAAACAATCTCTGCGCCCTGTTCCATCGCCTGTTCATAAAGCGCTGATGCCAGCGCAAAGCCAGATGTCTTCTTGATACCCGGATAATTTTCCACCTCCGGCGTATTTAAAATCTGACCGCCAAACCCTTTCGCATCAATTAAAAGGGTTCGTTTTCCGGCACGCTGTCCGTAAATCGCAGCCGTCATCCCAGCAGGACCTGCCCCGACAATAATCATATCATACATCATAAAATCTTTCCTTCCTGGAAAACACGCATCATTTCTCTCGTAAGGCTGATGCCGTCATCCCGCACTTCCATCTCGTCTCTCTTGACCCATTCTGCCACAGAGAGTTCTTCTGCATCCATGGTAATTGTGTCACTGCCATCTACATGGCAGAAAAATCCGAGCAGCAGATTGCAATCCGTGCCCCATGGCTGACTCTTATAATAGGTAATATCTTTGACCCGAAGTCCTGCTTCTTCCATGACCTCTCGCGCCACAGTTTCCTCTGCTGTTTCTCCAATTTCCGTAAATCCTGCAATGAGTGCATATTTCTTATATACCCTGCCGTTATACTTTGTAAGCAAAATTTTATCCCCATTAATTACACCAACAATCACTGCCGGTGCAATTTTAGGATACACCATGTTACCACAGGAATCGCAGCGCATCATTCTCTCTTTATCATCGGCAAGGAGCGGTTTGCCGCACCGTCCGCAAAATTTGCTGTCACGATACCACTGATATAAATGATGGGCAGTCGATGCCGCAAAGGCAAGCTCCTTGTTTTCCAAGTCCCGAAGATTTCTTGTGGATTCCCAGAAAAATCCGCGCTCTAAAAGGTTATATATTTCTGGAAGCAGAAAGCCCGATTCAAACGTTCTCATACACTCCTGCAGCAGATAGTACCCATCCTCTTCAATGCGGAACAGGTACACAAATCCGCGTTCGGAAAAATCCGCCACTTTAGGAACACAGAGCCTTCCATCCCGCTTCCTTGCCACCAAAATCTTATCCTGATCAAAGACAAAGACTTTATCAATAGCCTTTGCCTGCGCCTTCTCAAACTCGTTGTACAACTTTCGTTCTCCTAAATCCTGAATCATTGTCACACCTCTGACCAAAATAGTATTTGCTTCAAAATCTATTTTATCACATATTTTCAGGTGTTGCAGGAAAACTTTGAAAAAAACGTGTATAGCAAAATCAAAGGTTCCTTTGCGCATACAAACCCCGCTCCCAAAGAGAACGAAATTCTCCAGATTTTCCTTGACAAACACCACAAAATATGATTAAATAAACATATGAACAATCGTTCATTTATTTGCTTGATCCCAAATCAAGAAGACCCAAGAAGAGGAGGATTTACCATGAAACCAAAACAAATTAACAAGCCCATGCTGCATCATCACGACGACACCTGTGAGTGCGGGCATGCTCATCACGATCACCATGCAGAAGGTGTACACTGTGACGGTGGTCATGGACACGACCATACGCCCCAGCAGCATACACAGCATGCCTGCGAAGAAGTCCCTTGTGCCTGTGGATGCGGACACGACCATACACACGATCACTGTGGAGAGGAAGATGACAGCGGCGGAGATGACGAAGAACACGCCCATCATCATGAACATGCACACGAAGATACCTGCGGATGCGGCCATAACCATGACCACGCACACCACAGTGCAACCTGCGGATACGAACACAATCATGATCATGACCACGAAGCAAAACCCCAGCAGCACGTCGATACTGCAGTCCTTGCCAAAGCTGATAAGAAAGTCTACCATTTAGAAAATCTGGGCTGTGCCCACTGCGCTTCTAAAATGGAAGAAAAAATCCGCAAGCTGCCGACGGTAAGCGATGCGACCATTATTTTCGCAACCAAGCAGCTGCGAATTGCAGCAGATGACTGTGATGCACTGCTGCCTGAAATTCGTAAAATCTGTACGTCAATCGAATCCCAAGTACAGGTAATTCAGCCGGTATCTCCATCTGCTAAAAAAACTACATTGCATCACAATCAAAAGAAACATGCCGAAGATCGGCTGGAGCTTTTCTCCATTCTGGCAGGTGCCCTCCTCTTTGCGGCTGGCGCAATCACCCATCAACTGGAACTAGACCCTCGTATCATGATTGCACTGTCTGTGTTATCTTACCTGCTTTTAGGAGGAAAAGTCATCATAGAGGCTCTTAAAAACATTTCCAAAGGACAAATCTTTGATGAAAATTTCCTGATGAGCGTTGCCACCATCGGCGCCTTTGCCATTTCGGAATACTTGGAGGCCGTCGGCGTCATGCTGTTTTACCGCGTCGGCGAGTACTTTGAACATAAAGCGGTAGAAAAAAGCCGCGGTCAAATTATGAATGCCATCGATATGCGTCCAGAAGTCGTCAACCTGGTCAGCGGCGATTCTGTTACGGTAATCGCAGCAGAAACCGCTGCAGTCGGCGACATTTTGCTGATTCGGCCCGGTGACAGAATTCCGCTGGACGGTGTGATTGTAGAAGGCAAAAGCCGTATCGACACTGCTCCGATTACCGGAGAGCCGGTGCCAGTCAGTGCAGCAGCAGGTGACAGCGTAACCAGCGGATGTATTAATACATCCGGTCAGTTATGGATTCGCGTAGAAAAACCGCTGGCAGAATCTATGGTAACAAAAATCCTGGATTCCGTGGAAAACGCTGCTGCCGGAAAGCCTAAAATTGATCGCTTTATCACTCGGTTTTCCAAAGTTTATACCCCATGTGTTGTGGGTGCGGCGCTGCTACTGGCCGTTGTGCCGTCTCTCCTAACCGGAGACTGGAATTACTGGGTGTACACTGCATTAACCTTTCTGGTTATGAGTTGCCCTTGCGCACTGGTGCTCAGTGTCCCTCTTGCCTTTTTCTCTGGCATCGGCGCTGGCTCCAAAAAAGGCATTCTTTTTAAAGGCGGACTTTCCATCGAAGCCCTGGGCAAACTGAGCGCAGTGGTCATGGATAAAACCGGTACCATCACAGAAGGCAATTTCGTGGTACAGAAAGTAGTTTCTACAGGCACTTACACGGAAGAGAGACTCCTTTCTCTTTGCGCTGGATGTGAACAAAATTCCACCCATCCTATTGCAGGCAGCATCGTTAACGCCGCCAAAGAAAAAGGTCTTACAATTCCTACACCAGGCACGCTGACAGAGATTGCAGGCTGTGGAATCGCTGCAGAAATAGAGGAAGGGCTGGTACTCTGCGGAAACCGCAAACTGATGAAACAGTATCAGATTACAGTACCGGCTACTGCTGCGGAAATCGGCGCTGAAGTTCTCATCGCAGTAGATGGAACATTGCAAGGCTTCCTGATCATTTCCGACACCATCAAAGCCGACGCAAAAAGTGCGGTCAGTCGTCTGAAAGCCATGGGACTTCATACCGTCATGCTCACTGGTGACGCCAAAGCTGCCGCGGAAACTGTCGCTGCAGAAGTCGGCATTGATCAGGTCTACGCAAAACTGCTGCCTCAGGATAAACTCACCATGCTGACAAAAGTCAGAGAAGAACAAGGCAGTGTCATGTTTGTCGGCGACGGCATCAACGATGCCCCTGTGCTTGCCGGCGCAGATGTAGGGGCTGCCATGGGCAGCGGTGCAGATGCCGCCATTGAAGCTGCTGACGCAGTCTTTATGCAGACCAATGTTGCATCCATTCCGGATGCCATCGCAATCGCCCGCGCTACAGGCAGAATCGCAAAGCAAAACGTCATCTTCGCACTGCTGATCAAAGCAATCGTCATGGTGCTAGGCATTGTCGGTTTTGCCAATATGTGGCTTGCCGTCTTTGCAGACTCCGGCGTTGCCATGCTGTGCGTGCTCAATGCAATCCGCATATTATACAAGAAAAAACAATAGACACAAAACCGGGCGAAAAAACGCCCGGCTTTTACCCTTTATGGAGGAATGATTATGGACTTTGAAACTGCAACACATCCTATTGCTGAGGAAACCCTTTACAGCCTGGCTGAACTATTTAAAGTGTTCGGCGATCCGACCAGAATCCGCATTTTATATGCCCTGTCTTTTCAGGAACTTTGTGTGCAGGACATTGCAAATGCCCTTTCCATGACGCAGAGTGCCATTTCCCATCAGCTTCGTACGCTGAAACAAACCGCACTGGTCAAATTTCGCCGGGAAGGAAAAACCATCTACTACGCCCTGGCAGACGATCACGTGGCCACGATCATGGCACAGGGACTGGAACATGTGTTGGAATGATACAATTTTCAAATCCCTATTGACTTTTTTGTCAAAAGTGGTACATTATATTATATGAGTTTAGCACTCATTCAAATCGAGTGCTAACAGAACTGTAGAAAACACCATGGAGGAGAGATTATGGCAAAAAAACAATTCAAAGCAGAGTCCAAAAAACTGCTGGATCTGATGATCCATTCCATTTATACCCATAAGGAAATTTTCTTAAG
>CANBFZ010000114.1 GCA_947367725.1 uncultured Eubacterium sp. | reverse complement strand
ATGGATTGCCGGAGATGCATTTAAGTGATTTGGTACGCCATGCCGATGTGCTGGAGCAGGCGAAAGATGCGGCCAGAAAGATTATAAAAAAAGATCCTGCGCTGCAAGATCCCAGTCTGCAGAAGCTAAAAATCCGAATCCAAAAGATGTTCGGAGAGGACATCCGCCTTTCCTTGTAATTTATCCAAAAATTACAAGACATAGAAATCTCCTGTCGGGTTAAATTAATAACGTAAACAGGAGGTGAAAGAAATGAATTTACAACAGAAAACAAACAGTGCCAACGTAAAACCGGCATTAAACAACCTGAAGACTGAGGTTGCAAACGAACTGGGTCTGTCCAACTACGAACAGGCTGACAAAGGTAACATGACTGCAAGACAGAATGGTTATGTAGGTGGCTATATGACTAAGAAGCTTGTAGAAATGGCTGAACAGCAGTTAGCTGGAAAATAACAATTACGTTGTAACTCACACTGGAGAAGGGGCTGTCTCAATATACTTTGAGATGGTCCTTTTTCGTTTTGCCATGCAGTTGTTTTTAGGATCGGATCCATGCAGCATGCTTTGGAGTATTTGCTGTGATTGCTAGACAGAAACGTTTGCCCTGACGGCAAAGTTGTGTTATAATTTTATAGTTAGAAACAGAAAAAGAATTTCATCATAACTGATTATGAATCAGAAAGGATGTAATATGAGAATTATAACCGGAGAATACAGGGGTCGCAAACTGGAGACACCTTTTGGCAATGACGTGCGTCCTACAACAGATAAGGTGAAAGAAGCTGTCTTTAATCTTTTGATGCACGATACATGGGATGCAGTGGTTGTAGATCTTTTTGCGGGAACTGGCAATTTAGGTTTGGAGGCACTGTCAAGAGGCGCAAGACGCTGCTATTTTTGTGATCATTCCAGAGAAAGCTTGAAATTGGTGAAAACCAATATCAATCGGTGTGGTGCAGAAGAAAAATCCATTGTTCTTGCAGGAGATTACAGCAAGTGCCTCGACAGAATCAAAGAAAAGGTACAGATTTTTTTACTTGATCCACCTTATCAAGAAGGACTTTATGCGGATTGCCTGCAGAAAATAGACGCGTTGGATTTGTTGGACAAGTCTGGCATCATTGTGGCAGAACACGGGGTACGGGACGAAGTGCCGGCGCAGATCGGCGCTTTACTGAAAGTAAAAGAACGAAAATACGGCAGAATTAAGGTCAGCATTTATCGGCATGTGTCCTTTGTCGAAGCGACAGAAGAGGAGGAACAGTAGATGTCTAAGAAGGCTTTATATACAGGTTCTTTCGATCCGATGACAAACGGACATCTGGACATTATCACTAGAGCCTCGAAAATGTTTGATGAACTGGTGGTCGGTGTGATCGTCAATCCGAATAAGTATCCGCTTTTTACTAGAGAAGAGCGGGTGGACATGATACAGGAAGTCACAGCGGATTTGGAAAATGTGCGAGTGGACTCTTTTGAGGGGTTGCTTGCAGATTATGTCAATGAGAATCAATTTCATGCAGTCGTCAGAGGGCTTCGGGCAACATCGGATTTTGAGTATGAAATTCAGATGGCTCAGATGAATGCCTGTCTTTTTCACAAGGGGATTGAGTCAGTATTTCTGATGACAAGTCCGAAATATTCGTTTATCAGTTCCAGCATGATGAAAGAAGTTGTTTCGCTGAACGGGTGTATAGATGGACTGGTGCCAGAGATTATTTTAAAACGGATTCAGGAAAAATACAGTAAGTAATTAGGAGGATTTATATGACAGTATTAGAATTATTAGAAGAGATTGAAGATATCGTCGATACTGCGCCCGGTTTGCCGCTGACAGGCAAAATCATGGTAGATGCCAACGAACTGTTAGAGATTGTGCGGGAAATTAGACTGAGTCTTCCTGATGACGTGCAGCAGGCAAAATGGGTAAAAGACGAGAAAGAAAGAATCTTAAGCGAAGCAAAATCCGAATATGAAAAGGTGATCGTGGAGGCAAAGAAACAGGCAGATTATCTTGTGGAACACGATGATATTACTTTACGGGCACAAAAGATGGCAGAGGAGATTCGTGTAGGTGCGGAGGAATATGCTCGCGTGCTCAAAATGCGTACATATGATTATGTAGATAAAATGCTCTACGATATGCAGGGCAGAATGGAAGACCTAAATCTGAAGTATTTTGGTGAAATGTACGCCAATCTAGAAAAAACCTTTGAAGAAATCGGCGGCGTGCTGCAGAGCAATCGTGATGAAATCAAAGGGATGGCATACCGTACCCAGAAGGGCGAAGACGGTGTGATTACAAGAGAAGAAGAATAACCAATGACAGAAAAAGCCCCCGGTTGCCGCCGGGCGCTTTTTGTTAGGAAATTAAAATGTCTTTAGCTTTTTGTAAAATGGATATATCTTCTAAAATTAGTTTCGTCTGTTCTGAAACGGGGGTGTCAACATAAGGGTTGAACATGCTGCGTATGCGGCAGATGGCAATAAACATATAGCCGCCGCGGAAGGTTACGGCAATTTGTTCGCCGACTGCTTCGGAAAATTCGATGATTTTTTCCATCATCTGCGGTGTTAGCATATAGTATGCATTGTGTTCGTCAGCAGCATAAATTTGAAATTTTTTATTAAACAGTTGATGATCGGTTTCTATTTTGTGTGCAGCAGTCCAGCCTTTTATATTAGAAAGAAATTCTTTTTGAAAAATCTGCAGATGTCCGTCACTTTCTTTTTGATCATTGTACTGTTTAAATCCAAGCACTTGACCGCTGAAGATTTCTTCGATGCGGTTCTTTTTATTTCTGTATACGATTCTCTGTGTTGTGACGTCACTAAACTTGAAGGGAATGCCTTCATAATTGCCCATGAGCAGGTCTTCGCTTTCAAAATATTTAGCATCGCCGCATGCTACAACTGCAGCATTTCGGATTTCGTCCCAATGAAATCCCGCTTTTTTGTCATAACGTAAATCAGAAAAGCCGGGCTGTGCTGCAATCAGTGGCAGAACATACTTGTTTTTAAACGCATCTTCAAAACGGCTGTAGGCGCGTTTTGCAAGAAGGAGCCAGAAAAGCCCCAGTGCGCCGCAGCCGACGATCGCTGCAGCAAATATGGTTTCTGCAATGCGAAGGGCAATATGTATGGTAGGGTCATCCAGCACTTGGTAGCCTGCAGGCAGGGCAGCGATACATACAATTGCCGCAAGAATATAGGTGGCGTAAGTTCTGCGCTTTGCCTTGTGACGTAACTTTTCCAGTGCTTCTTCTGTGATATGATCTGTAGCATGTTCCATGAATCCGTACCTCCATCAGTCAAAATTTACAGTAAAAGTTTTCTTGGAATTTTCCACTTCATAAAACGGCGCTTTTTGCATCCCATGCAGCTTACCGACCCAAAGGGTGGGGATGGTTGATAATGCTTGGTTATAGATAGACGCATTGGCGTTGTAAAGTCTGCGGGCCGCCTGCAGATGTTCTTCTGCATCGAAAATGGAATGTTGGAAGTGTTCCATAGAAATGCTGGAATAAAGTACTGGATACTGTTCAGCCAGTGCATTGACAGAAGAGCCGATGTTAGACAGGTCTCTGTGTGCGCCAGACATCAGATTGATTTTTTCATGCAGCAGATTCTGATGCTTCCAGTTTTTCTTCAGCTGCAGCAGTTGATTTGCCTGACGATGCATTTCTGCGTTGATGGTATCCAGCGCTTCTTTCGAAAGATGTTCCTGATTGGATAGCTTTCTTTCTTCTAGTGCAGTGCCAGAACGCAGGGCAGTGATGTCTTTGTATAATTCTTCTTCATGACGCAGATATTTTTTGACCGCTTCAATTTCTTCTGTTAATAAGTCGAATCGCTTTTCCAGTGCCACGTCAATACCAGCGCTGCCTTCTTCTACTTTGACTTTTAGCTTTTTTACTTTGTTAAAGCTGTATATGTAGACGAAAAGTAGCAGCATGACGATACCTGCAATGATGTAGAGTTCCATGATTTCATATCCTCCTTAGAAAAACTTAACATCATATTATAGCATAAAAAAGACGGGCAGAGAATACTCTCTACTATGATGAGATATAAATTTTTAGAGAAAAATAAAATCGTGATCGGAAGTGCGATACTGTGCTGTGCTGTTATGGTGATGAATCCGGAGGTTACTTCTGCAGCATCCAAGGAGGCAATTAATCTGTGGCTGAATTCGGTAGTTCCGATGCTGCTGCCGTTTTTTATAGCGGCAAATTTTTTGAAGCATACTGGCGTGGTCAATCGCATTTCACCCGGCGTTTATCCGTTTGTGATGGGATTTTTATCTGGGTATCCTATGGGCGCCAGAGTTGCGGGAGATTATTACCGGGCAGGCATGATTGATCAGAGACAGCTGCACTGGATTTTAAGTTACAGTATGATCACAGGACCAGCCTTTCTGATTGGCGCGGTAGGCGTAGAATTTTTGGGCAGTCATGGACTGGGTGTACTTCTGGCAATCTGTCACTATTTGAGTGCGCTGCTGAACAGCCTGTTTTACAGTGCCGCAGCGGAAAAGACGAAGATGATCAGAAAGAAACCTTATATTCGCAGTGATACGTATTATAATATCCTGACAGATGCGATTTTGGATAGTTTTCGTTCGATTGCCATTATTCTCGCGTATATTATGATTTTTATGATTGGAACAGATCTGCTGCAGTTTTCCGGTGTGTTAAATCTTTTGCCTACTGCCGAGGCAGCTGCAGTATGTAAAGGATTTTTGGAAATGACAGTCGGCTGCAACAGTCTCGTTATGTGCAGATGTGCGCCGCTGATTAAGACCACGCTGGCAGCATTTATTGTTACTTTTGGAGGACTTTCTGTAATGGGGCAGACGATGAGTATGCTCAGAGGATGTGATGTGAGCTTTCGCCAGCTATTTGTTATGAAATTAAGTCATGGCATTCTTTGTGCAATCCTTACTTTTTCTGTGGGATGTTTTGTGGTATAATAACCTCACGGCGTTAGCAGAATCAAAGATTCTGACGCCTGAGAGAACATTGAATCACAATCCATGCACACATGTGCATGACGGCTATCGCCGCCGCAGTGTAGCCACACTGTGATTGTGGTATAATGAACGCAAGCGATTGAAACGGTGCCAGCCGCAGGAAGCGTTCATTGCAGCATGCGTAAACGCTGGGGCAACAAGGCGTGACGTAAAGAGAAAAGGCTAAATTCCAAAGCGAAAATGGAAGTTGAGGTATACGAATGAAAAGTTTAGGCATCATTGCAGAATTTAATCCGTTTCATCAGGGACACCAGTATCTGATTGAAAAGGCGATGAAGGACACAGGCGCAGATGTGTGCATTGCTGTCATGAGCGGCAACTTTGTGCAGCGGGGGACACCGGCGGTTTCTGATAAATGGAGCCGTGCTGAAGATGCAGTTAAAAACGGAATCAATCTGGTGGTAGAACTGCCTGCAGTTTTTGCGGGAAACAGTGCAGAGTATTTTGCAGAGGGTGGCGTAGGGATTCTGGAAGGATTCGGCTGTATTGACACCATTGCATTCGGCAGTGAAAGTGGCGATCTTTCCGCCCTTTCTCAGGCAGTGGAAATTTTAACGATGCATCACGATGCAATCCATGAAAGAATCCAGCAGTTGACAAAAGCGGGACATTCTTATCCAAAAGCTCGGCAGATGGCAGTTGCAGAGATTTGTCCTGATTTTGACGAGGCATTGATTCGAGAACCTAACAATATCCTCGCCATTGAATATCTGAAACAGATTCGGACGATGCAGCCCTATACCTTAAAACGCAGAGGGTATGGCTATCACCAGTCGGCAACTTTAATCAGAGAGGAAATGCGGGAAGAGAATCCAGAGAAATTCCAGCGCATCGACAGATCTTATTGGGAACTTGTAGGTGCAAAAATTCTGCAGAGTGACAGCAAGCGACTCGAACAAATTTTTTCTGCCGGCGAGGGTCTTGGCAACAAGTTGAAAAATGAGATTCGCTATGTCTCTTCTACAGAACAACTGATTGAGCGAATCAAGTCCAAAGTCTACACCTACAGTAGGATTTCTAGACTTCTGACGCAGATTCTGCTGGATATTGATGAGCAGGCGGTACACGGCAGCAGCAAATACATCCGCATTTTAGCGCTGGATGATATCGGCGCTAAATTCTTGAAAGAAGTAAAGAAAAAAGAATGTGCAAGCCTGCCGATTCTGACCAATATCAACAAAGAACTGAAAGACTGGCCGCAGGTTGCCAATACGCTGGAAAAAGATATTCTGGCTTCGGACATGTATAATATCATCACGCACAGTGATTTGTATGATTACTCAGATTATATAATGAAACCTTACATTGAAATCTAAGATTTCCCTTGAT
>CANBFZ010000113.1 GCA_947367725.1 uncultured Eubacterium sp. | reverse complement strand
AGGCACTCAGTGTAGGCGATAAAGCATTCCGCCTAAAGTGCAATCAGAAGATAAAAGAAATTCTCGGCGACGGAGAGTCCACCTTCTTATTTGTAACCCACTCCACAAAGGTAGCGAAGAGCTTTTGCAAACGAGGAATTGTGCTGCAGCAAGGCAAAATCTTGTTTGACGGAGAAATTCAGGATGCTATAGATTTTTATGAAGCGCTTCCTGAACAGACCATAGAAGCACGAGCGCGCAAGGCAAATAAAAAGGTTTTAGGTTGAAAAGGAGTGATTTCATGGCAAGACGAAAGAATGAAATATTTTCACACAACAACAAGTATGAAGGCAATATTTTTAAGAAATTCGGAAGATGGTTTGGCAGACTCAAAGGCTGGCAGAAAGCAATTTTTATTGCATTAATTGTGGTATTGCTTACCGTATCCTGTGTGGCAGGCTATGTCATTTCTAAGCTGGATAAGATTGACCGGGTAAAAATCAATGAAAAGCAATTGTCCTGTGTCGATGTAGACGGCTACATCAATATTTTGCTGCTTGGTGTTGACAGCCGGGATATGGACGACATTCAAGGCGCTGGTGCTGATGCAATTATGATTCTCAGCATCAAAGAAGCAACCGGCGAAGTGAAACTCATGAGTGTGTATCGTGACACCTACCTGAAGTTTGGAGATACCGATACTTATGGAAAGATCACAGATGCCAATCGAATTGGCGGGCCGGCGCTGATGATGCAGTCTCTGAACCAGGCCATGGATATGAACATCAGTAAGTTTGTAGTGGTAAACTTTAAGGCAGTTTCTGATTTAGTCAATGCGGTAGGTGGGATTACGGTAGATGTACAGGAAGAAGAAATACAGCAGCTGAACAAATATACTGTACAAACTGCCAATAACATCGGACAAAAGACATATAAACTGGTAGAAGCGCCAGGCGAGCAGACCATAGAAGGGGTGCAGGCAGTTTCTTATGGCAGAATCAGAAAAGGCGTAGGGGACGATTATAAGCGAACGGAACGCATGAGAATTGTTCTGTCAAAAGTTTTTGAAAAGCTGAAGACTATGAATATCAGCAAGCTGGACAATCTTTTAGATATGATGCTGCCGCAGGTACAGACCAATCTTTCTAATAATGATATGCTGGGACTTGCCATGCGTCTTGCCAGCTTTAACATAAAAAGTGGCGCAGGCTGGCCGTATCAAGTGACGGGAGGCTATATCAATGGGATTTCTTATGTATTCCCTGAGAACCTTGCAGAAAATACAACGAAGCTTCATCAGGAAATGTTTGGACAGCAGGATTATACACCGTCACAAACTGTGCAGTCGATTAGCAGTACGATTATGAGCAATATCAGTTCCTCTGTTACAGGGCAGAAACCGATTGATACTGGAAACGGCAACAGTTCGACACCGGAACCAGATTCGGAACCAACGCCAGATCCAAAACCGAATCCAGATCCAGAACCGGATCCGGAGCCGACACCAGATCCAACACCAAACCCGGACCCAGAACCGGATCCGGAACCAACACCAACGCCTGATCCGGAACCGACACCAGATCCAACGCCAGATCCAGGCAACCCTGATGAACCGCAGGTATAAATTTTTAGCAGAAAGAAGGAGAACGAAATGGCAAAAGAAAAGATCAATTTTGAAGATGAAGATATTAAATTAAGGTATAGACATACGACCTCTCACATTATGGCGCAGGCAGTGAAGAATCTTTGGCCGGATGCAAAACTGGCAATCGGACCTGCCATTGATCACGGTTTTTATTATGATATTGATATGGAGCATAAGCTGAATGACCAGGATCTTTTGAAAATCCAAAAAGAGATGAAAAAGGTCATACAGGCAAACTATAAATTGGAACGTTTTGAATTGCCAAGAGAAGAGGCAATTCAGTATATGGAAGAAAGGAACGAAGACTATAAGGTTGAACTAATTCGTGATTTGCCTGAAGATGCCGTGATTTCTTTCTACAAACAGGGTGACTTTGTCGATCTTTGTGCGGGACCGCATATGGAGTCTACCGGTCAAATTAAGGCTGTTAAGCTGATGAGTGTAGCAGGTGCATACTGGCGTGGTAATGAGAAGAACAAAATGCTGCAGAGAATCTACGGCACTTGTTTCCCAACCCAAGAAGAACTGGATGCATACATCAACCGGCTGGAAGAGGCAAAGAAAAGAGACCATAGAAAAATTGGCAAAGAAATGGATTTATTTTCTCTTTTTGAAGAGGGTCCAGGCTTTCCGTTTTTTATGCCAAAAGGCATGATCTTAAGAAATGAACTAGAAAATTTCTGGCGGGCAGAACACAGAAAACGCGGCTATCAGGAAATTAAGACGCCGTTGATTTTGAATGAACAGCTTTGGAGAACGTCTGGTCATTGGGATCACTACAAAGACAATATGTACTTTACGCAGATTGATGATGTGGATTTTGCGGTGAAACCGATGAACTGTCCAGGTTCGATGCTCTGCTATAAGAGAAGAATGTGGTCTTATAGAGATTTTCCGATTCGAATGGGTGAGCTGGGACAAGTGCATAGACACGAACGTTCTGGTGCGCTGCACGGCTTGATGCGCGTGCGGACTTTCACCCAAGACGACGCACATATTTTCATGCTGCCGGAACAGATTAAGGATGAGATTGTCGGTGTTGCAAAGTTTATCGACGATGTGTATAGTATGTTTGGCTTTAAATACCATATTGAACTTTCCACAAGACCGGAAGATTCTATGGGTACCGATGAAGAATGGCAGATGGCAGAAGAAGCGCTGCGGGAAGCCATGGAAGAAGTCGGGGTACCGTATGTCATCAATGAAGGAGACGGTGCATTCTATGGACCGAAACTGGACTTCCATCTGGAGGACTCTATTGGAAGAACTTGGCAGTGTGGTACGATTCAGCTGGATATGCAGATGCCGCAGAGATTTGACCTGACATATGTAGGTTCTGATAACGAAAAGCATAGACCGGTGATGATTCACAGAGTAATTTTCGGCTCCATTGAACGGTTTATCGGCATTTTGACGGAGCATTTTGCAGGCAAATTCCCGCTTTGGCTGGCGCCGGTACAGGTGAAGTTATTGACTGTTGCAGAAACCTTCGCAGATTATGCCAAAGAAATAGCAGAAAAATGTGAAGAGGCAGGCTTGCGTGTAGAACTGGATTTACGCAATGAGAAAATTGGGTATAAATTGAGAGAAGCGAGAAACGAAAGAGTTTCTTATATCTGTGTTATCGGAGAAAGAGAAGCAGAAGCAGGTACTTTGGCCGTTCGTTCTACAAAAGTAGGAGAGCTCGGTACGATGTCTGCGGATGCCTTTGTTGCCAAACTGATAGAAGAAGTAAAGACGAAGGCGATTTAATCATGTATCAGAAAGAGACAAAAGAAAGTTGGCGCGATGGTGTATACCTCTGCACAGCGGAAGACAGTTTGGAAGCGGATATTTTGGAATCTAAGCTGCGTGGGGAAGACATCACCTGTATTAGAAAGTATGAAGGCGCCGGCAATTATGTGGAGATTGTTTTTGGCGTCAACAGTGCGCGAGGCATAGATCTTTTTGTGGCAGAAAAAAATTACGAGGACGCTTGTAATATTATTGTTCCCATTGATTTAGACGATTGTGAAACGTTTTAAGACAGCGTGCTGCATGCGAAGTATTTCGTGATGCAGCACGTTTTATATATTAGGATTGATTGCATGATCATTTCGATTTGTGTATAGGTTATGCTTTAAAATTTTTCACAAATTGCAGTGCTGGCAGCACAGGCTGACGAATAGGCAAACTGTAGATTATATCCACCGGTTTGTCCGTCAAGATCCAGCGCTTCACCAATGATATAAAGGGAGGCAGCACTGATACATTCCATTGTTTTTTTGTTTATTTCTGAAAGTGATACACCGCCTGCTGTGACCATGGCTTTATCGAAACCACAGCGTGAAGTGACTGTAAAAGTGTCTTCCGTCAATCGTGCAGCAATCGCTTTTGGCTGAAAGCCTGTTTTTTGCAGGATGGTCTGCAGGAAACTTTTGGGAAGGTGAAATGTGTCTGCTAAAAGGTTGGCAGGCTGTTTTTTGCTGTTTTTCATTGCAAAAATTATTTTCTCCAGCACTTCGTTTTTTTCACATGGATATAAATAGTTTAACATAATTTTGTCGTTTTTTATAATCTCTTTGGAAAAATTTAACATCAAAGGACCGGAAAAATTTTTATGAGTCAATAGCACGGGACCGGTGCTTTTGATCTTTGGCTTGTCGTCACGTAAAACTTTCAGTTCCGCACTTGGAAAGGAAATCCCTGCTAGATTCTGATACGGGTAGTGCGCCACGTTGATCGGCGTCAGGGCAGGCAGAAGCGCGGTAACAGCCAGTCCAAGGGAATGCTGTAGAATGGGAAAAAAATTACCGTCAGAGCCAGTGGAAGGATAAGAACAGCCACCTGTTGCGATGACAAGGTTTTTACATGGATATACAGCTTTTGCTGTATGAACCTGCCAGTACTGTTCTTTGGAAATTTTTACAACGGGTGCATGATATTGTATTGAAAATCCGTTTTGCTTGCTTTGGTGCAGAAGCATGTCCCGCACCGCTTGCGCATCCATAGAAGCTGGAAACACTTTGCCATCTTCTCGTTCTACAGTAGGAATGCCCTGGGCATGCAGAAAATTGATCAGGTGCAGGTTATGGTATCGATATAGGCAGCTTCTGACGCTACTTCCGTTCTTTCCATATTTGGGGATGAAGTCTTTGATAGAACCGGCGTGGGTAATGTTGCACTGCCCTGCACCGCTCATCATCAGTTTTGTACCTGCCTGTTTATTTTTTTCCAGAATCAGTCCATTGACTTTGGTCGGGAAAACAGCGCTGCAGAATAATCCGGCAGCGCCTGCGCCAACGATAATACAGTCATAAATCATAAAAAAACAGTCCTTTCCGCAAACATTATGAAAAGTATAGCGTAAATGCGCAGATGCGTCAACCGTACAGGTGCCACTTATGCATTGTGAAAGTGCCTTGCTGCGGGATATTTTTTAATCGCCGGGCGCTACGCTGATTTGGACAGGTTGTGACGCTATTTTACGCGGAATGATTTGTAAAGCGGAAAGAAGGGAACCGTCAAAAAACAGGAAATGTAAAGCAAAAAACCTTGACAGTCATGCGCTCCTGTGATATGCTGTCATAGGTGTTAAGGAATCCACCTTGACACCATCGGTGATTTTCACTTAGAAAAGAGGGACGCAGATCTATGATAGATAAGATTACAGAAGCCAGTCTTTTGTATGATTTTTACGGACAGCTTCTAACGAAACGGAAGCAGGAAGTCATGCGTCTTTATCATGAAGAGAATTTTTCTCTGGCGGAGATTGCAGAAGAATTTGGCGTTTCAAGAGCTGCTGTGTACGATTCATTGAAATCGGCAGAGAAGTCTCTTCGCGAATACGAAGAGAAATTGTGTCTGGTGCGCAAGTTTATGGCGTCTGGTGAGGCAATCGCTCGTATCGATCACATGATTTGTGAATTGACGCAGTTATATCAGGCACAGCCTGCGCTGGTCGCACGTCTAGAGAAAATTCAGTCGGTTATCAACAGTTTGGAGGAAGCGTAATTCATGGCATTTGAAAGTTTATCGGATAAATTGCAAAATGCATTTAAAAAGCTGAAAGGCAAAGGCGTCCTGACAGAAGCAGACATTAATGATGCCATGCGCGAAGTCAAGCTGGCGCTCCTTGAGGCGGACGTCAATTTCAAAGTGGTAAAAGGCTTTGTCAGCGATGTAAAAGAAAAATGCCTGGGCGCAGAAGTGCTGGAAAGTTTGACGCCTGCACAGCAGATTATCAAGATTGTCAATCAGGAATTGGTAGCGTTGATGGGCGGCACCGGCAGCAAGCTAACCTATTCCCCGTCAGGATTTACTACCATCATGATGGTAGGTTTGCAGGGTACTGGTAAAACCACTACTTGTGGAAAGCTGGCAAATTACCTGAAACAGCACGGCAAAAAACCAATGCTGTGTGCCTGTGATATCTACAGACCTGCAGCCATTGATCAGTTGGAAGTTGTGGGGAAGTCTGTAAATACCCCCGTATTTACCATGCGGGACAGCAAGGAACCTGCAAAGATTGCACTTGCTGCGAAGAAAGAAGCTGAGAAGAAGGGATTCGATGTGCTGATTGTCGATACTGCAGGACGTCTGCAGATTGACGAGGCGCTGATGGATGAACTGGTTGAAATCAAAGGAGAGGTCAAGCCCCATGAAATTTTACTGGTAGTGGACGCATTGACTGGTCAGGATGCAGTGAATGTGGCCGAAGGTTTTAACCAGAAGCTGGGCGTGGATGGAATCGTCATGACCAAAATGGACGGTGA
>CANBFZ010000112.1 GCA_947367725.1 uncultured Eubacterium sp. | reverse complement strand
TTTCTATTTTTCAGCTGGCAGATACCTTGTGTCATCGTACCCATCGGACAGAAGGTACACCAAGTTCTCGGTTTATAAAGGACCATGACGATCAGCCCCAGTAAAAGGGATGTCAGCATCAGGCTGTAGAGTCCAAAGCTGTACTGGGCAATCCAGTCGGGAGCAGTCCCTTGGGTATAAGTCCACCCCCATGGTACTCGAAACGTCCAAAACAGTTTAATTGTCTCCTGCAGCGAACCTGCACCGGCAGCCACCAGATAGGTCTGAAACAGCATATTGCCGAACATGGTCATAAAAAAGGCTAAAAATCCATAGCGGAACCATTTGGAATACATCCAATTGGGCGTCGGTCTGTTGCGGGAACAATGGCATCCTGCACCTAATTTCTGATATAATTGTCCTCTGCCGCAATACCGATTGCAGAACCCTTTCGTTCCTCCAAAAATGGCAAAACCCAGCGGGACAAGAAAATCAATCATCCCAAGCCAAGCAAACAGGATATTAAAGAATCCCAGGGAAAAATAGACAATAGACCAAATCCACAGCCATGTGTACCACGGTTTTTTCATTGCTGCGCACCCCTTTCTATGATCGAAATACAGCCGACGGGACAAACTTTCGCACATTTCCCGCAACCCACACAAAGCGCGCTATCACAAAACGCATAACACCCCTTTACAATATCAATTGCACCTTTGGGACATTCTAGTATACAAGTACCGCAAGCGACACAATTACCTGAATCCGCCACTGCATATTTTTTAGATTTCATGGAAGTCTCTCCTCTCTTTCTGTTTCATTGCCATGATAACACAAGATTCCACGTTCCTTCAGTGATCAAGGTCACCGAAAACTTGTGGGACGTTTCACTCTGCAATATGCCGCAGTTTTTTCATATCAAGAATTCGTATCCCTTTTCTGGAGACTTCCACAATCCCATCCCCAGCAAAGCGTTTCAGCATTCTGGATACCACTTCTCTTGCCGTGCCAAGATGCCTTGCAATTTGCTCATGAGTTATGGTAACCAGCGCCTTCTCATTGATGCCAGCGTCTTCCAGCAAAAAAAGCGCCAGTCGCTGATCCATACTCATAAAGACGACTTGCTGCATAATCCACATGACATCTGAAAATCTGCCGACTGCTGTCTCCAGCGCATAGATTTTGGCAGCCGGAACCCGTTCACTGATTTCACCAAAGGCAGAGGCTGCAATCATATAACAAACACTGGGCACCTCTGCCTCTACAAATACATCAAAAGTGATGCTTTCCAGCACACAAGAGGCAGAAAGCATACAGATTTCGCCGGGAAGCAATCTGTACAGGGTAATTTCTTTTCCCTCGTCAGAAAGCATATATAACCGGAGCCTGCCGCTTTTTACAATGAACAATCCTGTACATCCGGTGTTATCATGGACCATCTGCGCCTTTTCAAACTGTACCAAAGACGAATGCTGACAAAGAAGCGTACGGTCTGCATCGGTCAGTTCCGCCCAAAATGGAAAATAGGATTGATATGCTGTTTCAAATTGATTCAAAATCATGTACCTCCGAATTTTTTGTGAACGCAAGCATTGCGCGCCGCTTTTGCTGTCAAAAGCCTGCCAAGCAGTGCCGTAAAAACTATCAAAATCTAAAAGTATAGCAAAAATCTAACTTCCCCGGCATATTTCGGTATCAAGCGCAGAAATGCCCATGCGATGGGCACATGCCACAGAAAACAAAAGCGCCACACAGCAGTATATCAGAATTCACCTTAAAACCAACTGCCATAATCAGTTCTAATGAATAATGATTTGTACTATAGCTTTTTCCATCAGTAGCAGTTATCCGAAATTTTCGAATAACTGAATGCTCTTGTAATTCACTATCACTAAATATATTTTTGACATGATAATTTATGGTGCGAACATCCACATCATATAATGTTGCCATCATCTTCTGTGTCAACCATATATTTTCATCCTCATAGCGCATCTCAATACTGTCCTGCTGGTCGCCGACAGAGGCGACATAAGTCAAGTATTCTGCTGCACTGGAACAGATGGTATTTCATCTTTTTCTTTTTCACAAATGTTTCCTCATTTCTTCCGCTCCAGCATCACAATACACTCCGTATGCTTCGTCCATGGAAAATTATCAAAGGGTTTCGCGTACTTCACCTCATACCCGTTATAAACAAACTGCTGCAGATTCAGTGCCAGACTCTTCGGATTACAACTGATATACACAATCTGCGGTACGCCGTAACTGATAATTTTCTCCACGGCATCCATGGACATGCCCACCCGCGGCGGGTCTACCACGATAACCTCCGGCTTTTCATCAAGCCCCTGCAGCACCTTAAACACATCACCGGCAATAAAATGGCAATTGGACAAACCGTTCAGCGCCGCATTAACCTTGGCAGCCTCCACAGCTTCTTCCACAAGCTCCACACCAGTCACTTCCCGGGCTTTCAGCGCCAGCACCTGACTGATGGTGCCTGTACCACAATATAAGTCAAAGGCCTTTTTCCCAGAAAAATCGTCAATTAAAGCAAGTGCTTCCGAATACAACCGCTCCACCGCCTCCACGTTGGTCTGGAAAAACGAAAAGGCGCTGACCTTAAATTTTAAGCCCAGAATCTCTTCCATATAGTAGTCTCTGCCCCACAGAATTTTTAATTCTTCACAGGTCACTTTGTCTGCGATATTGTCATTCAGTGTGCGCAGAATCCCTACAATCTGGTTGTTCAGCGAAAGTGCCTGCAGACCTTTTACATAACTTTCCTCGTCAAAGCCATCTTCCCGCGTTGTCACCAGATTGATCAAAAGCTCTCCCGTGCGGATGCCTTTACGAATCACCAAATTGCGCAAAAGCCCTTTGTGAGATTTTTTGTTATAATGCTGATATCCATGCTCTTCTGCAAATGCCAAATGAAAGCACAGTATTTTGTTAAAGTCCTCGTCCACCAGCTGACACTGATCCACTGTAACAATCGACATGAAATTCTTTTTCTTATGCATGCCGAGACAGGTTGGACCATCTTTCACAAAATCACCAAAAGTATACTCCATCTTGTTTCTATATCTGTATTTGTGCGCCGCCGGACAGCCCTCGATGGGATCAAAGACCGCTGGTCGAATCCCTCTATCCTCGAAATACTGCCTAACTTCTTTTTCCTTTAGGAGAAGTTGCTCCGCATAAGGCATTCCCTGATAGACGCATCCACCACAAAATGCATCGTGGACGCAAACCGGCAGGCAGTCCTTATTAAAATCTTCCATATTTATCATAAAACTCCTTTTTGTATTCTAAAAATCTGTCTTCTTCTATGGCAGTGCGAATCCGTTCCATCATCTTTAACAGGAAATGAATATTATGATTGGAAAGCAGCATCGCAGAAAGCATTTCATCTGCTTTAAACAGGTGACGCAGATACGCTTTGGAATAGTTCCTGCAAGTATAGCAGTCACATTCTGCATCCAGCGGCGTAAAGTCCCTCTCATATTTGGCATTTTTAATATTCACACGCCCATGGCTGGTCATACAAAGTCCATGACGAGCAATTCTGGTCGGCAATACGCAGTCAAACATGTCGACGCCCCGTTCTACCCCCTCAAATAGATAGTCTGGTGTACCGACCCCCATCAAATACCGTGCTTTTTCTTCAGGAAGATAATCCACACAGTCATCCAGTATATCCAACATCAATTCTTTCGGCTCGCCCACAGAAAGTCCACCGATGGCATAGCCTGGCAAATCTAACGCAACAATTTCTTCTGCACTCTGCTTCCGCAGATCTTTATACATCCCGCCCTGCATAATCCCGAACAAAGACTGTTTCTCCGTGTCTTTATGGGCGTCTTTACAGCGTTTCAGCCATCTGGTCGTTCTCTCCAGAGAATTTTTTACGTAAGTTCTATCTGCTGGATACGGCGCACATTCGTCAAAAGCCATCATAATATCAGAACCGAGAGCATTCTGAATTTCCACCGCTTTTTCTGGTGTCAGCATATGCCGTGATCCGTCAATATGGCTCTGAAACCTTACACCTTCTTCTGTGATTTTTCGCAGCTTGCCCAGGGAAAAAACCTGAAAGCCGCCGCTGTCGGTGAGAATCGACCGATCCCAGTTCATAAACTTGTGTAGCCCTCCGGCTTCTTTTACGATATCGTGACCCGGCCGCAAATAGAGATGATAGGTATTGGATAAAATAATATTTGCGCCCATTTCCTTCACCTGCTCCGGGCGCATCGCTTTGACTGTCGCCTGCGTACCCACCGGCATAAATACTGGTGTCTGTATATCTCCGTGCGGCGTGTGTACAACGCCTCTGCGCGCTTTTGTCCGCGCATCTTTTTTTATTAACTCATACGTCACTGCGTGTTTCATATGTCAACCTTTCTTTTTCGTTTTCTCACATGATTATATCATAAAAATCATCCCGGCGCGAGGTGATTTTACTGCAGAATCATTCCATCTCATATAAGTTTGTCGCGATAACAAATACACAGATCACAAGATGCAGCATAAACTGAAATAAAATATGGTACAATACCGAAAGGAGCAAATAACATGGAGTTCTATCATCTTGGATCGTGTGGTTGTTGTCACGGGCAGTCTGGACCTCCGGGTCCGCAGGGAGAACCCGGTCCTACTGGTCCGCAAGGTCCTGCAGGCGAAAAAGGAGAAAAAGGAGACACTGGAGTTCCAGGTCCTACTGGTCCTGGCATAAAGCCAGCATATTTTAACGCAGTCATGTAAGGAGGCTATCAGAGTATCAAACCAGAAGATGCGGTTCGCTTTCTGCTTGCATTCCAGTCTGGTGACTTTTCCTTCATTCCCAATACAACAAAAATTACAGTGAATACCGCTGGTATTTATCGAATTGACTACGCTGTGCTAGCGCGCCCTTCCAGCGGCCTGTTCAATATGGCTTATGCAGTCGCCATCAACGGTCTTGAAAATCCTCTTTCTTTTTTTGGCACCTACGCAGATGAATCTGCTGTACAGACACGCACGCCATTGACAGGCATGTTCATTACTTCCATTCCTGCAGGTGCAACGGTGGAACTGCGTAACAAATCTTCTACAGCAGACGATCTGGCAGGAACAGGCGTTGACAATCAGGCGGTCAATCATGCCTCTATCCTTTTACAGAGAATCGGCTGACCGCTCATATAGGAAAGCAATCTAATCTGCCTGCAGCGACAATCTAAAAACTGACTGTCAAGTACGCCCTTGGCAGTCAGTTATAAACACAGCATTAGACAATCAAACAAGCATCCCCATAGCTGAAAAATCTGTATTCTTCTTTTACGGCAATTTCATATGCCTCTAAAATCTTCTCCCGGTTATATAACGCGGAAATCAACATCAGCAATGTGGATTTCGGCAGATGGAAATTGGTAATCAGGGCTTCGACGACTTTAAATTGGTAACCCGGATAAATAAAAATTCCAGTGCTGCCTGCTCCTGCTTTTATCAAAAATTTTCCACTGGTCTCATCCTGATAAGCTGCACTTTCCAGTGTTCTTGTCGAAGTTGTACCTACAGAAACAATGCGTCCCCCGCTTAAGATGGTATCGTTGATGGTCTTCGCCGTCAGTTCATCGATTTCATATTCTTCAAAGTGCATATGGTGATCTTCCACATTCTCGCATTTTACCGGTCTAAAAGTACCGATTCCTACGTGCAAGGTCACATATGCCAGCTTGATACCCTTCGCCTCGGCCTTTTCGAGGAGTTCTTTCGTAAAGTGCAGTCCTGCTGTGGGCGCTGCAACAGAACCTTCCTCTTTGCAGTACACGGTTTGGTACATATCCTTGTCTTCCACCGTACTTTCTCTTTCGATATAAGGTGGAAGCGGCATTTTCCCAAGTTCTTCAAGGCGTTCCATAAAAATACCTTCGTAGGAAAATTCTACAATACGCGTACCATCTTCTCCATACTCTAAGATTTTAGCGCGGAAGTTGTCTCCAAAAACAACACTGTCTCCAGGTTTTAATCGTTTGCCCGGTTTTACCATAGTCTCCCAGCGATCACCGTCAAGACGTTTAATCAGCAGAAACTCAATCTTGGCGCCAGTTCCTTCCTTTTCGCCAAAGAGCCTTGCCGGAAGTACCTTGGAATTATTCATTACTAGACAATCACCTGGTCCTAAATAATCCAGGATGTCATAAAAATGTTTATGGTCTACCGTGCCGTTCTGCCTATCCAACACCATCAGTCTACATACATCTCTCTGTTCCGAAGGTCGCTGCGCAATCAACGCCTGCGGCAGTGTATAATCAAATGCATCAATTCTCATCTTCTCATTGCTCCGTTAAAATAAAGTCTCCTGTGTGTCATCTTCTTTCTCTGCATCATCCACATCGCCAGACGCAGCTTGGGTGTCTTCACCCGGATAGGAAAGTCCCATGTGCT
>CANBFZ010000111.1 GCA_947367725.1 uncultured Eubacterium sp. | reverse complement strand
CTCTGTGGCTGTCGCAGCGCTTTCTTCCACACCCTTTTCAACTGATTTTTCCTGTCTTGGAAGCGGCGTACCCATCGGTGGCTTCTGCCGGGTTCTTCCTTCCAGTTCCGCCTTATTTACAACTGGCTTTCCTACAGGCGGTTTATTCTTGCTGGCAAGATATTCTGTATCGACGACTGGTTTTCCTACAGGTGGCTTTGGACGATTAGAAAGACCTGGTCTTACTGCCGCCTTTACCGTCACTCTCGGCTCTTCCTGTCCGGCATTTCCCTTTTTCTTCGGTTCTGCCTTTACAATCTTGGTTTCCTTCTTTGTGCCCTTTATTTTGTCAACCTCTGCATCGGATAATACGCTCATATGGCTTGTCACGCTGATGCCCAGCTGCATCGCCTTCTCCTGGAGTTCTTTACTCGAAATGTTTAATTCTTTCGCAAGTTCATGTACTTTTTTCGTCATATTCACTCCTCCCTTTCTGATTGAATAAGGTCAATCTCCTTGCAAATGATTTCCGCAAAGTGACGGTCTGTAACCCCGAAAACACCCTTTCCGACGTTTCCTGTCACCTGTGAAAGTTGTTCACTGTCTCCGAAAATCCTGTAATTGATATGATTTGCTTCGCATTTGCTCCGCAGTTTCTTCACTGTGTTATCAGCTAAATCCCCAGTTAGAATCAAAAGTTTCAGTTTCCGCTTCTCCATCATCATGACGCAGGTATTATACCCTGTCACCAAATTTCTCGATCGTGCTGCAAAACCCAAATAACTGTATACCTTACTTTTTCCCATCGCTCTGTCCGTTTTCTGCTCCCAGTTGTGCAAAAATCCGTTCGACTTCATCTGCTGCAAAATTCATGGAGAAATTTCGCTGCAGTGCCCGCTTTTTCTTTGCCAGTGCAATGCAGGCGGCATCCTTACAAAGATACACCCCTCTGCCCTTGGCTCTGCCGGTGACATCTATCGTCAAAACAGTCTCATAGCATGCAATTCTGATCAGGTTCTGTTTCGGTTTTGATTCCATGCAGCCGATACATCTTCTCATGGGAATCTTATTCTTCTTCAATTGTAAAAACCTCTTCCCCTGCACTTGTGTCTTCAGGTTCTGTTTCTTCTAATTCTACGATCTCTTCTTCATTATAGTACTGGGTATGACTCTTAATGTCGATTTTCCATCCGCTGACTTTCGCCGCCAATCTCACGTTCTGCCCCTCTTTTCCGATGGCAAGGGAAAGCTGGTAGTCCGGTACAACAACTGTCGCTGTTTTTTCCTCTTCATTGGCCAATACAAATTCCACCTTGGCAGGAGAAAGCACGTTGCTGATCAAAACGTTCGGATCGTCGCTCCACGGAATGATATCGATTTTTTCTCCGCCAAGCTCATCGACCACTGCCTGCACACGAATGCCTCTGGTACCTACGCATGCGCCTACCGGATCCACATTCGGCTCCAGCGCATATACTGCCATCTTCGTTCTGGACCCTGCTTCTCTGGCAATGCCTCTAATTTCTACAAGGCCATCCTGAATTTCCGGTACTTCCATTTCAAAGAGCCGCTTCACAAGACCGGGATGCGATCTGGATAAAAAGACCTGCGGTCCTTTTGTCGTTTTCTTTACGTCCATGATATAGACTTTCAGTCGTTCGTTGACCGCAAACTGTTCACCTGGCACCTGTTCACCTGCTGAGAGAATGCCTTCGGCTTTTCCCATATTGACAAACAGTGTTTCGCCGCTCTTTCTCTGCACCACGCCAGTTACGATTTCACCCTGCTTGGTGATAAAATCATCGAAAATCATGCCTCTTTCGGCTTCTCGAATTCTCTGCACCACCACCTGCTTTGCCGTCTGCGCTGCAATTCTGCCAAAATCTCTCGGTGTAACGGAAAACTCGATTGCGTCGCCGATTTCATATCTAGGGTCGATTTCCTGTGCCTCTTCTAGAGACATTTCAATCATGTCGTCATAAACTTCTTCTACAATATCTTTTCTCATGAGTACTGCAATATCGCCGTTTTCTCTGTCGATATCCACTCTCACATTCTGCGATGTGCCATAGTTCTTCTTGTAAGCAGAAACCAGTGCCGACTCAATGGCTTCGATCAAAATGTCTTTTGATATGTGTTTCTCCTTTTCAAGTGCATCTATCGCTTCGATAAATTCTCTGTTCATTTGTCTTTACCCTCCTTAGAAAACCACTGCCAGGCTGGTTTTGGCCACCTGCGCCAGCGGGAACATCCATTTTTTATCATTTTCATCTTTTATGCACACATTGTCGTCAATCATCCCTTCGAGAATGCCTGTAAAGGTTTTCTTTCCGTCAATGCCCTGATACAATTTTACTTCCACAAGCCGTCCTGCATACTTTTCGTAGTGCTGCGGCGTCATGAGTGTTCTGTCCATTCCCGGTGAGGAAACTTCCAAATAATAGTTCTGCTCGATCGGATCCAGCCGATCCAGTTCGTCACTTAAAAATCTGCTGACTTTCTCGCAGTCGTCTGTGCTGATATATACGTCTTCTTCCGCAGACAGCTTATCAATGTAAACCCGCAGGAACCAGTCCCTGCCCTCCTTGACAAACTCTGCGTGATAAAGTTCCAGACCGGATGCTACAAGGTATCCTGCACTGATTTCTTCTATGATTTCTATGATCTTTTTCTTTGCCATGTATTGCCTTTCGTCTTTTCTGCAACGCTGTTTTTGCAGCATTTTGCCCTAAACAAAACTGAAAGAGTGGGGTTAGCCCACTCTTCTTGCTTTCTTTAACAAATTTCGTACATACATATATTAGCACAGATTTGTATCTATGTCAAATACTAGTTTTCTCTAAAAGGTCCATTTCTTTAAAAATGAGGCGAACTTTTTCACTGCTACAGATGCATTTTTTCCATTTTTATAGATCATGCCGATATTGCGGCAGCACGGCATATCCAGCGGCGCAATTTTAATCTGCTCACGGCAGCTTTGTAGCACCAGATCCGGCATCAGGCTGATGCCAAATCCCTTTGCCACCATAGACGCGGCACTATTGTCGTCCACATAGGTGGTCTGCCGGTTTGGCTTAATACGATAGCCGGCAAGCTGCTGCTCCACATCCAGATCACTGGCACAATAAGGAAAGAGAAAATGTTCTGTCTCAATTCTATGCAGCGGAAAAGGTTCGTCTTCTTTCCACGGATAGTCTGGCGGCAGCACGGCAAAAAAGTCGTCGCGGGCAAGCGGAATAAAATCTTCTCGTTTCATCAGGTTACTGGTGATACACATATCCACCCGCCCCTCATCAAACCACTGATATAACCGGTCATCTCCTTCTTTAATTTCAAAAGAAATCTTGGGATTTTCATTTTGAAAGGCGCGAATCACATCGGGCAGCCACGTACGAATGACACTGGAAATGGCAGCAATCCGAATCATGGATACCTTCTGGTTGAGAATCAATTCTACTTCTGTTTCGATCTTTGCATTGGCGCTGACCAACTCTTTAAAAAACGGCATCAGACGTTCCCCCTCTTCGGTCAGCCGTACACCAAACTTACCCCGATGCAAAAGCACAACACCCAGTTCACTTTCCAGAGAGTTCATCATATGGGTTAGCCCTGCCTGAGTATATCCCAGCTTGGAAGCCGTCATCAGCAGACTGCCATTGTCCACCGCATAGAGCAATACTTTGACTTTATTAATATCCATTATACTCGTCCTGTTCTATTAAAAATTGTTATATATATATAATAATAAAGTGAATTCCATAAGTCAAGAGAATGCGGTAAAATATAGATAGAAATATTCGTTTATTTTTTGAAAAGATGTATTAGGAGGTATTCACTATGGTTAATAAAACAATGTACGAGCTGGGCAGCCAGCCTTCCCTGATTCGTGAACTGTTCGCTTACGGTCTGGAACAGGCAAAGATTGTAGGACCTGAAAACGTATTTGACTACACACTGGGAAATCCGAGCATTCCAGCTCCTGCGAAAGTACAGCAGGCAATTAAGGATATTCTTGATGACACGGATTCCATTAAGATTCACGGCTATTCCATGGCTGGCGGTTTTGACGAAACCAGAGAAGCCATCGCTGCAAACTTGAACAAACGTTTTGGCACAGCGATCAAAGCATCCAACCTGTTTGTCACCTGCGGTGCTGCCCCTGCACTGATCTCTGTCATCAAAGCACTGGCGTCTGATACAGATACCGAAATTATGGCAGTTGCACCGTTCTTCCCTGAATATCGTCCGTTTGTAGAAAAGAACGGCGCACATCTGGTCGTGGTGCCTGCGGACAGAACACATTTCCAGATTGATCTGGCAAAGGTTGAAGAACTGATTTCTGTACATACACAGGCCATCATCATCAACTCTCCAAACAATCCGTCCGGCGTCGTTTACACAAAAGAAACGCTGGAAGCACTGGCTGCAATCCTCACCAGAAAGAGTGAAGAATATGGTCATCCGATTTATATCATCGCCGATGAACCTTATAGAGAACTGACTTACGGAGATGCAAAGGTTACTTTCATCCCGACTGTTTACAAAAACACCATCGTATGCTATTCCTGGTCCAAGAGTCTGTCTCTGCCAGGCGAACGTATCGGTTATGTATGCGTGCCTGATCAGTGTGATGATGCAAAAGACGTATTCAACGCAGTCGCTGGCGCTGCCCGTGCCAATGGTCACGTTTGTGCTCCAACACTGCCGCAGATGGTCATCGCTCGCTGCGTAGATGAAATGCCTGACCTGAAGGCTTATGACGAAAACCGTACCCTGCTGTACGATGAACTGACCAAGATGGGTTACAAATGCGCAAAACCTGACGGTGCATTCTATCTGTTTGTAGAAGTACCTGACGGCAACGGTATGGCATACTGCCAGAAAGCAAAAGAAGATCACAACCTGCTGGTAGTTCCAGGCGAAGGCTTTGACTGCCCAGGCTACATGAGATTATCCTACTGCGTATCCAACGATATGATCAGAAGAAGTCTGCCTGCATTTGCAAAGATGATGGAAGCTTACAAATAATAAGACTTTCTGCCTGCAGGGTTGCATGAAATCACGCAGCCTTACACGGCTTAACAAATAGAGCGGCGGTCCTGGCCAGGGTCGCCGCTCTATTTTGCTTATTTCAGAATAACAAGATTCTCTGTAAACCATTCGTCGATATAATACGCCCAGTTTGCTTTTCTTTCCGAAACCTTTGGCTATTCCCAAAAACGCCTCTTTATTCAATGCGCTGTGCAGGTTACTGCTGCATGAGATGCAAATGCCACAGCTTTTTCAATACTGCAACTTGAAAAGATTTTTTAAAATTCTTGCACTGCAGCAAAGTGCTCCATCACATAATTTTTAAAGGCTGTATACGCGCCAGAAAGCCTCCAACTCTTTTTCCATGCAAGAAAAATCATAATCTCCTGTTCAGGATCAATTTCCAGCGCTGCGATTTCATCGTTTTCATACTGTTTTGCCACCGTGTCCGTCACCAAAAGAATGCCGGTTCCCGCCTGCACCATGTCCAGCATGATATCCGTTTCACCGGTATTCATAAAAGCCACATTGAAGTCCACACCGTACCGTTCATAAAATTCTTTCATTTCGTTGAAGAAATGGGAATCGCTTTCCCCTGTCAAAAGAGGTAGCCTGGAAAGCGCTTCAACTTGGATTTTGTTTCTCTTTGCCAGCGTATGTTCTCTGCTGATTAAAACGTTAAGTCTCTCTGCGCGCAGCGCTTCATAGCGAATATCGGGACGATTCGCATTTTCAATACGTGATTTAATAATCACAAAGTCCAGCTGTCCTGCTTCGAGCATTTCATAAGCTCTGTAGTTTTCTACCACCTTGATGCTGCCGATAACGTTCTGTCTTTCAACAAAAAAATCGTTGATGATGGGCACCAGTCCCGAAGCCTTATAAAATGGAAATACGCCAATGCGAATCAAAGTTTTATTGTCTGCAGTACTTTGCCCAAAAGCAGCCAGCAGCTTATTTACAGACCCCACCACATCTTTCGCGTAGGCACAAAACTTCTCTCCCTCCGCAGTCAGTACCACGCTGTGCGTGTCTCTTTTAAAAAGTTTACTCTGCAGTTCCTCTTCTAAGGCATGAATCTGTTGACTGATGGCCGGCTGGCTGACAAACAGCATTTCTGCTGCCTTTGAAAAACTCCGCTGTTTGGCTACCTCCAATACATAATAGACTTGACGAATTTCCATAATGCTTCCTCTTTCACCGGTTGTACTTACCGCTTCTTTTTATTGTGAAGCGCCTGCCCGAAGTGGGCGACATGTGTGCATAGGAATCTTTGATTCCGTCATACACACTTTTCTTATTGCTTATAACGATAGCTTATAACCGTATTATATCTAATTATTTCCCATTTTGCAACGGCAGCAGTAAAATAATTTCAGAAAATTTTTTCAAGGAAAAGAGGTGAACAACA
>CANBFZ010000110.1 GCA_947367725.1 uncultured Eubacterium sp. | reverse complement strand
GCATATCATGTTTTGAAAAAGCGGGGAAAGATAAAAGAAAATTACAAGTTTATCTGCTTTGGCGGTGACGGCGGCACCTATGATATTGGATTCCAGTCTCTATCCGGTGCAATGGAGCGGGGACACGATATGGTTTATGTCTGCTACGACAATGAGGCTTATATGAATACGGGAATTCAGCGGTCTTCTGCAACCCCTCGTTTTGCAGATGCAACGACTACGCCAGTGGGAACAAAGTCTTACGGAAAGGTGCAGAATAAGAAGAATCTGACAGAAATTATCGCAGCACACAATGTGCCATATGCGGCGCAGACGACTTTCCTGGGGGACTTCAGAGATTTGCACAGCAAAGCGCACAAGGCCATTTACACAGAAGGACCGTGCTTTCTCAATGTGCTTTCTCCATGTCCTAGAGGCTGGCGGTATGAAATGGAGGATCTGGCAGAGATCTGTAAACTGGCAGTGGATACCTGCGTGTGGCCGCTTTATGAAGTGGAGCAAGGTGTATGGAAATTGACGTATGAACCTGCAAAAAAATTGCCTGTTGAACGGTTTTTAGAAAAACAGGGCAGATTTAAGCATATGTTCACAAAAGAAAATGCGTGGATGATTGAAGCGGCACAGGCATATGTTGACACACAGTGGGAGACCCTGAAAGAGCGTTGTCAGCGCTAAATAAAAGAGGTTTTAATTTGCATTGCACCGCGCATCATGCCTATGACGGGATTTTAAAAATTATGGCGATTGTACCGCGCCATATTGCAAAGTGCGGCGAAGCATTGTATAATGAAGGAAACATAGAACCGAAAGAGAAAGGAGCGCAGGCATATGTGTGAAAAGAGGAAATTTTTTTGGCGCGGGATAGCGATTGCCGTTATGATCGGTGCAGTGGTGTTTTCAGTACAGCTGCCTGGCAAAGTTAGCTATGGAGATCGAATTTTCCAAAGTTTAGGATTGCCTGCGTGGTCACAGGGTATGGACGGCTGGCATTATTCTGTGCTGGCTGGCATAGGTATAGCATTTGGCGCGATGGTTTTGTATGCGATGACGACAAAAGACCGATTGAAAACTTTTCGTCGCTTCATGGAAGGTACGCTCTTTCTTTTGCTGCTATTGTGGCTATTGGACTGGTTTCGCATGGTGGCGGCAGTTTGAAACAGTTAGCTGCGGACTTGTACCTGTAGGCGGGTGATATATTCTGCCTCATTTCCAGTATCGTGATTATCAATCATGTAGAGTTCCAGCGGATCGCCTATGGCGGTGTATCCGCTGTTTTTTAATGCGCTGAAAAAGTCTTGCCAGGCAGCAGGCATTTGTTCATAGCTGCCGCATACGGTGGTACAGAAATATTGCCCTGCAGGCAAGAGGGTGTCGTAATGATTGCCATCTACGATATAGAAGACAGAATTAAAATGACCGTAATGCCCTGTTTCGATGGAGCTAAGGGGAATTGTTGCGCCAATGTTTCCGTTTCCGATGAGGTATAGTTGTTCTTCCTTTTCTTTTTGTAGTTTTTTAATGATAAAATCCAGATCTTCATCCCGGTATACGTTCTCACTGAGCTGCAGAATTTTTCGCGGTGGCAGTTGCGCGATATATGGCTTTTCTGTATCGGTTTCCTCCAGATGGGTCTGAATCTCTGTCATGCGTTCGGTCAGCTGGTTTTTCAGTTTTTGCAGCGTTTGCATTTTTTCGTCGATGACGGTGATTTCCCGTGCGAACAGAGACAGGGTGCTTGCCAGATCAAAGTTCGCCAGGTGTGTCTTGATTTCTTCCATGGAAAACCCGATGGAACGTAAATCCCGCAGAATGTTTAAGGTGCGAATGTCGCTAATACTGTACATGCGGTAGCCGTTGGCGTCTCTTCGTGGTTTTAGAATGCCGATTTCTTCGTAATAGCGCAGAGAATCTGTGCCGATACCGTAGAGGGCGGAAATTTCTCCGATTTTGTAGTATTCTTTCATTTTTTAAAAAAACTCCTTTACCTTGGTATTATACCAAGGTTTATAATGAAAAAGAAGAGAATAGGAGCAAAAAGATGAATGGAGTAACCAAAAAGGAAATCAAACATAAATTTTTCAGCTATGCCATGCCGTCAGTGGCAGCGATGTGGGTGTATACGATCTATACCATGGTGGATGGCATGTTTGTGGCGAGAGGTGTCAGCACCACAGCCCTTGCAGCAGTTAATATTGCCATGCCGCTGATTAACACGGCGTTTGCACTGGGTATACTTTTTGCTGTGGGCGCCAGCACGCGCGCTTCGATTTTGAAAGGCAGAGAGGATCGGGCGGAAGCCAGCCGGATCTTTACCACCAGCACAGTGACCGTTTTTTGTCTTGGATGGGTTGTGGTGATTTTAGCACAGCTGAATCTGCATTCGTTGGCGCTGCTGCTAGGTGCGACAGAGGCAACCCTTCCGTATGTCAAAGATTATCTGCGGATTATCGTTTGCTTTGTGCCGTGTTATATGACCTCTTACAATATGGAAGTGTTGATCAAGGCGGACGGCTTTCCCAAAAAGGCGATTAAAACCACTTGTGTAGGGGCAGTGACGAATATCGTGTTAGACTACGTTTTCGTGATCGTGCTGCACTGGGGCATTCAGGGTGCGGCCATAGCCACAGGCATTTCCCAGATATTGACTTTCACAGTGTTTCTGCGTCATTTTCTGTCAAAAAAATCATACTTCAAGTTTGTAAAAATCAAGTGGAACTTAAAAGAAGTATTGGGCTTTGCCAAGCTGGGCATTGCCGATAGTGTGACCGAGTTTTCTGTTGGTGTGATCATTTTTATGTTTAATCATGTGCTGATTCGTGTTGCGGGGGATGACGGCGTGATCATTTACACGGTAATTGCTTATGTTTCTCAGCTGATTCTGATGACGATGATGGGGATTAACCAGGGCATGCAGCCTTTAGTCAGCTTTTATCACGGCAGAAATGAAACGGATACGCACCGGTATATTCTGCGTATTGCGCTGGCCAGTGCAGGGATTGCGTCTCTGCTCTCCTTTGGGGTGGGCGTACTGTATCCTAACCCAGTCGTAGGGATCTTTATTGATCCGGGTTTGAATCTGTCCCTGTACCAGAGTGGGGTGGCGGCATTTAAATTGTTTTCCTTTTCCTTTTTACCCCTGGGCATTGTGATCATTTTGGCAGGCTACTTTACGGCGCTGGAAAAAAACAGACCGGCTATGGCGATTTCCATGGGCAGAGGCTTGGTGTTTGTGACGGTTTCTTTGCTGCTTTTTGCCGAATTGTTTGGAGAAACGGGCGTTTGGATTTCTATGGGCGTATCGGAGACCATGGCGTTGGTGCTGGCGTTGGTACTGTACCGCTGGCGCCTAGCAGAAAAGAAGTCTTGATCGGATAGCATGGTTTCAAAGAATCAGAAAAGACCGGCTGCAATGTATGAGGCAGATGCAGCCGGTCTTTTTACTTTAGATAAGGATCCTTATTTTACGGGACGAAGGAGTCTTGTAAGCTGGATGAGTATCGTCGGAGCAAGGGACAGCAGAAAGACAGCGAGGAGCTGGTTGCCAGTCAAAGAAGCAATGCCGAAGGCAGCTGCAAAGACTGGCAGTTTCAGGATGCCAAAGAGCAGCACAGCCCCCAGGATAAATGCCCCGATGGTGTATGGATTGCTGAAGAGCCGCAGTTTGAAGATAGACTGGTTGCCGCGGCAGTTGAATCCGTGCCAGAGTCTTGCCAGACATAAGGTTGCAAAGGCCATGGTGGAAGCGACGGCAGGGCTTTGGGAAAGTCCCATGGAAAAGGCAACGATAGAAGCCGCGCTGATGAGCAGTCCCTGTAATCCGATTTGCAGCAGCGCACGGCCTGGCAGGACGGATTCGTCTCTTGGTCGCGGCTTATTTTCAATGAGCGCAGGATTTGCTGGCTCCATACTGATGGCGAGGGCGGGCAGACTGTCTGTAATCAAATTGATGAACAACAGTTGTACTGCGGTAAATGGCGCCGGCAGTGCCAGCAGAGAAGCGTAAAGCACAGTCAAAATACCTGCGGCATTACCAGAAAGCAGAAATTTAATGGCGTTTTGAATGTTGGCGTAGATGTTTCTACCGTTTAAAACGGATTTGATGATGGTGGCAAAATTATCATCGGTTAAGATCATGGAAGCGGCGTCCTTTGCGACTTCGGTTCCTGTGATTCCCATGGCGACGCCCACATCGGCACTGGATAGTGCCGGAGCGTCGTTGACGCCGTCGCCAGTCATGGCGACGATGTGGGCGCGGGACTGCCATCCATTGACAATTCTGATTTTGTGACTTGGACTAACACGGGCATAAACGCTGATAGACGGCAGTTTTTCCTGCAGCACTTCATCACTCATAGTGTCCAGTTCTGTGCCGGTTACAGCCAAGTCGCCTTCTTCCATGATCCCGATGCGTTTTGCGATGGCGGCAGCAGTAATTTTATGATCCCCCGTAATCATAACGGCTTTGATCCCCGCTGCTTTGCAGTCTGCTACCGCCTTAGAAGACTCTGGACGAGGCGGATCCATCTCAGCCGCCATGCCCAGATATTCCAGGTCATGCTCATCTTCCAGGGTTAGTACCTTTTCTGCAGGAAGCATTTTGCGGGCAAAGGCAAGGACGCGAAGTCCCTGAGAAGAGAATTCCAGATTTTCTTTACGGATGGCTTCCTTTTCTGTTTCAGAGAGATTGCTGGTTCGTTCTAAGATTACATCCAGTGCACCTTTGGTGTACATCGTATAGACGTCGCCTGTTTTGTGCAGTGTGCTCATCAGTTTTCGGTCTGAATCGAAAGGTAGTTCGCTGAGGCGAGGAAAGACATTTTTCGTACCGGTATAGTCTCCCCACCAAGGGGTTTCAGCAGTTGCCCCGGTGTCACCGGTTTCTGCGCCGGCATCGCAGACTTTGTTTTTTGCGTGACCATCGGTCTTGCTTTTTGCATTGAGGGATGCAAGGGACATGTAATGTGTGACCAGGGCAGTTTCTGTAGGGTCCCCTGTAGGCATATCGTCAACCATGGCAGTGTCGTTGCATAAAACAGAGGCCAGCAGGAGTGCATCTTTTTTAGAAGGATCAGCGGAGATCTGTTCTACCGTCATTTTGTTCTGGGTCAGCGTGCCTGTTTTATCAGAACAGATGACGGAGACGCAGCCCAACCCTTCTACAGCGTTGAGATTTTTAATGATAGCATGCTGTTCTGCCATGCGGGAGGTACCGATGGCTAAAGAGATCGTGACAATGGAAGACAGCGCTTCTGGAATGGCGGCGACAGCCAGGGCCACTGCGAAGAGCAGGGAATCGGAAAAGGCCATGCCGCGGTACAGGTTCAGCGCGAAAATCCCGGCACAGATGAAGAGGATGGCGATGGAGAGATTTCTGCTGAATTGATCCATGGTTACCTGCAGCGGCGTTTTGCGCTGTGCTGTATGGTTCATCAAGTCTGCAATTTTTCCAAGTTCTGTATCGGCACCTACACCGGTTATGACGGCAGACGCTCGCCCGTAGGTGACGAGAGAACCGGAAAACACCATGTTGTGCTGATCGCCCAGGGCGACAGCGTCTTCCAAAATGGGCGATGTGTTTTTTTCTACGCTTTCAGACTCTCCGGTCAGAGAACTTTCACTGACTTTTAGACTGTGGCATTCTATGAGCCGTGCGTCGGCGGGCACGATATCCCCAGCATCAAGACGAATGATATCACCGCAGACCAAAAGGGAAGCATCTACTTCGGAAGGGCTGCCGTTTCGCAGCACTTTTGCCATCGGTGCAGAGAGTTTTTTTAGACTCTCCAGAGACTGCTGTGCTTTGATGTATTGTACTGTGCCGAGGACTGCGTTGAGAAAAAGTACAGCTAGGATAACGACGGCGCTTTCTTGATTACCCGTAAAGAATGAAATGGCGGCGGCAATGATTAAAATGACTACGAGCAGATCTTGAAACTGTTCTGCAAAAATACGTGCGATGCTTTTCTTCTTTTTTTCGTAAAGTTTGTTTTCTCCGTAACGCTTGCGATTTTCCAGCACCTGCGCTTCTGTGAGTCCTTTGCTGCTTGATGAAAAATGTTCCAGCACTTGACTGCTCTCCTGATTGTAATACATAAACTGACCTCCTGGTGTTTCTAAATTTCAGTATGCCCAAATCTGTTCGGGATAACAAAAAAGAGACTTTTAAAGCAAATAAAATTTGCTTTAAAAGTCTCGCCGTTTCAAGTAGATGCGAATTACTTCCGTAATTGTACTGACGCACGTTACTACAGCCTGCCTGTTCTGTTCTGACTGGTGCAGAACATGCTGTGCCTGGCGGGCTGCCAGCTACTCCCTCTTAAATAGTGTATGTGGGATGTGAAATTCTGTGAATAAAAATATACCATATAGGAAAGAAAAAAGCAAGCAGAAATTTTATGGTTAGTTTTCGCTGCTGCGGCAGGCTGCTTGTAAATTCTTTTGTGATGGCAGCGTTCGAATGGCTTGATGCGCTGCGCGGCT
>CANBFZ010000109.1 GCA_947367725.1 uncultured Eubacterium sp. | reverse complement strand
TTTTTTGCCTTTTGCCCCAGCTTCAGCTGTCTAGGCAAAACGGACAGCGAAGCGAATGCAATGCGCGGAGGAGTATGCGAAGCATACGTTGATATTCCGGAAATATCGAAAACCGATATTTCCTACATAATAAAAACAGACTGTCTGCTTAGAAGAAACCTTCTCCGTTAAGACAGTCCGTCAGTGCGCAAGATTCTTACCTTATTCACAAGCCAGTTTTTCGATAGCAAGGCGGTAGATTTCTCTTGCTTTTTCCAGGTCTTCCACAAAAATCCACTCATTTGCCTGATGTTCTGTCAGCTCTCTGCCCGGAAAAGCCGGACCGAACGCTACAATGTTTTCCATGGCTCTAGCGTAAGTGCCACCGCCAATCAGCTTCGGAGGCGTATCATCACCGGTTACTTCCTGGTAAGCTTCCATCAACTTGGTGATGACAGATCCCGCCTGATCCATGTACACCGGTTTCATCGCCGCTTCAATTCCCACTGCAATCTCCGCATCTGCAAAATTTTCTCGCAGCAGAGACACTACATATTCCTCCGCAAACGTCACCGGATAGCGAATGTCCACCGCCAGCTGTACCTTGCCGTCTTTCATCGTAATTTTTCCAGCGTTAAAGGTAAGTCCACCGCTAGCTGCATCTGAAAGTCCCAAACCGCAGCCGGAGCCATCGAGATGCCAGCCGATTTTATCCATGTAAACTTTAGCAAAGTGACAATCTTTCAACGCTGCCTTTTCCATCAACTTGGTAATGGCGTTTTCTCCATCTTGTGGCATGCTACCATGGGCAGCTTTGCCCGTTTCAGAAAAAACAGTCCCTTCTGTCAATCTGCCTTTTGCCCATGCTGCTACCATATTCGGCGCATCACCGCCAGCAATCTCTGAAAAGCCCGCCTGTTCCGCATCCATAGAAAGTACAGCCATCAGAATGCCCTTTTCTCCATAAATAGCGGGAAAATCCGCATCCGGTGTGAATCCAAAAGATGGAATTTCTTCACAGGATTTATAGTATTCCATATCTGCCCAATCACCGCATTCTTCCATCACACCGAAGATAATACGTACTCGCTTGTTCAGGGTTCTGCCGGAATCCAGCACATCCTTCATAGCATATATCGCTGCCATAGCAGGACCTTTGTCGTCCATGACACCGCGACCATAAATACGACCGTTTTTTACCGTTCCCGCAAAAGGCGCATAAGTCCAGCCTTCTCCCGCCGGCACCACATCCAGATGGCAGAGAATCCCCATCAGTTCTTCTCCTTCTCCAATTTCTGCATAGCCCAGTTTTCCGTCTACATGTTTCGTGCGGAATCCTAATGTTTTGCAAATACCCAGTACGCAATCAAGTGCATCAAACACCTGTAGCGTTCCAGTCACACTAGGAATTGCAAGTAGTTTTTGTAAACTTTCAATCATTTTATATCATCCTCCAATATTTTGCAAAATCATGTCACTACACTTTATTATACAAGAAAACAATGGTTCCGTCTACCCTTGGTTTGTTCCAGCATCTGGTCTCTTTCATACCACGCTATCTTTTGCTGCATGTAAAATAGCGGCGACAAGTTCGTGCACGAAAATGCCCTCCGCTATGGTATCGGTAAATAAAACAGTCTCTACTCTATGCCAAAGAATCGTCCTTTGCCAGAACCGGTCCGTCATATGGAAAAGACGGCATCAGTTCCAGCTTAAACTTGTTCATCTTTCTCTTATCGTCAATCTTTGCCTTGACTTCCGCATCCTCGCAGACGCCGGTTCTGATATAAGTATCCAGCGCCGCATAGGTAAAGCCCAGATTTTCTTCATCAGAAAGCCCAGAAAGTCCGTCAATTGGCGTTTTCTGTACCAGTTTCTCTGGCAGCCCCAGATAAGCGCCGATGGCTTTCACTTCCTGTACGGTCAGATGTGACAGTGGGCTGAAATCGCCTGCTGCATCGCCGTATCTGGTAGAGTAACCCACCCAATCTTCAGACAGATTGCAGGTGTTGGCAACCCGTCCGTTCATGGACTGCGCCACCGCGTAAGTCGCCGCCATGCGAAGTCTGGCAGGCAAGTTTGTTTTGGTCTGCTTTGTCACCGCACAGGACAGTTTGTCCGCAATCTCTCCAAGGAGACCTTCAAATCCTGCCTTAATATTAATAATGGTATGCGCAATGCCCAGATGGGACACCAGCAACTTGGAGGCGTCAATATCTGCCTGTTCTCCATTGGGCAGGAGTACGCCAAATACCCGCTCCTTTCCAAGGGCTTCTACGCAAAGAGCCGCTACGACAGAGCTGTCTTTTCCGCCGCTGATGGCAACCACCGCCTTACAGTCTTTCCCATTCACTTCAAAAAAATCCCGAATCCACTGCACCACTTCTTTGGTTACAGCTTCTACATCAAACTGATACATCGTTCTACCTCACTAAAACCTGACACATTTTCATCGCTTCCAGCGCGTTATGGTGACTTTCTGGCGTCACACCCGCGCAGCTTGCGCCTTCCACGCTGATTTCTATTTCTGGAAATGCCGCTTTCAAGATCATGGCATTGGAGATCACACAGATATCCGTACAAACACCGCAAAGTTCAATGGCGCCAGGGGTTTGCCCGCCTAATTTTCCGCAAAGCCATGCCGGCAAATCCATACACCCAAAAGAAGGTTTATCCAGCGTATTTTCTTCCGTGGCGTAATTTGCCAATGCATCAATGACAGCCCAGCCGTCGCTGCCTTTGATACAGTGCGGCACCGGCAGCATTCTACCCTCTTGGGTTTCCATGTAATTTTCCCCATGGGTATCCCTGGTAAAAAAGACTGGCATTCCCGCTGCCAAATAACTGTCAATTTTTTCCTGTATATTACCGATAATCTGCTGGGCCTCCTTATTTGCCAAAGCTCCTGTTACGAAATCCTTCTGCATATCGATGACCAGCAAAATTTTATTTTTTTCCATGATTGATCTGTCTCCTTTTTCTTTCTGCATAACAGTTTACAGCAAAAAAGCCGGTCGGTCAATGCGATATCACCTTTATTCTGCAATGATTTCGTTCCACCGCATGAGACGAATCAGGTGCAACAGCTTCACGGAGTTAGTTCTGTATTCCTCTTCACTGACGCCGCGAACCAAACCTAATGCCACAGAAAGTTCAGTACTGGTTGTCTCCACAAAGCCTGAGTTTTTTTCGATATACACTGTAATTCCATGATTCCAATCCGGTTCATCGTACGACCATTGACTCTCTGGTTTCTTTACAATCCGCAGGCAAATAGGCTCAAACTTTCCTTCAATAAAATAGCTACCATTTCTATAGTTGTATTCAAAGATTTCAAGATGAATTTGATTTTTCTTCATTTTTTCCGCATCAAATTCCTCTATATCAAAATACTCTTTTAAATAGTTTTCATAAAGTGAAAAATCATATTCGTGCGGTGTAATCTGCGGCTTATATTCTGCCAACAGCCGTGCAATTTGTTTTTCCCCCTCAATACTATCGTCTTTTTCCCCGATATAAACTGCAGGTCTTCCTGTATTTTCTCCCCGCAACCATTTCCAAATCTGCCATATGATTCGTTTCATCTTTATCTCCATATTTTTACTTTGATTAGTACTTGTGCTTCTATTATACTTCCGCTCCCGTAATAAATCAATCCGCTCAGTGGTAGACTTTCTTGATATTTCAATAAAACGCGATGTATAGTTGACATTTGTGTCGGATATGATGTATAATGCCAGTAGGCAAAAAGTAGTTAATGCGAAATGTGTACAAAAGAAAACCCGGCAGTTGCAGCTGCCGGGTTTTTTTTCTCTTTTTTCGGCAAGAGACGCACGAGGCTAGTTGTTGTCATCTTTTCTGTCTAACCATTTGCAAATATAGTAGGCGATTATACTTGCCATTACAGAAAGAACAAAAGTAGTTAACAAATGTGTCCCTCCCTTCCGTTGCCGGATTGGGTATGACAACATCTGTATTATATCACACTATATTTTAAAAGGAAAATTTTTTTATTTTTTCCTTTTATTGTAAATACCATTCATTCCGCAAAGTTTGCCCCTCCATCCAGCAAAACCTCAACGGTGGAAAGCTTCAGCACATAGTAACGTCCCCTTTTCTCTACGGCGCCCACACTGGCAAGATTGCTCATCATTCTGGAAACCGTCACCCTGTTTAAATGGAGTATTTCACTAAGAATCTGATGGGTCAAATCCAGTTCGATGACGACAGTATCTTCCCCTTTCCGACTCCCACAGACCGCCGCAAATCCAAGAAGCAGTGTGAGCAGCCGGTGCTGTGACTGAGAAATGGCAAGCAATGTAATCCTGTTAAAATAAAGATCCCCTTGCATATCAGAAATTCGCAGCGCATTTTTTACAAAAGAAGCATCTGTTTCTGCTATGGCTCGTACACGCCCACCAGAAATCACATAACAGCTACAATCCGTATAAGCGAAAATGGACGTCATATAAGGATTGCCGCCCATTGCGCTGATATATCCAAACGCACACCCTTTCCCGCCAATATGAGAAATCGTCTCCGTTCCATCCGCCAGTACCACAGTAATTCGTGCAAATCCATCTTTGACAATCAGCATATCGCCCTCATCAACGCCTTGCATCCGAATCTGCATGCCCGCTTTAAATTGCTGTACAGGATAGTCTGTCACAGATTCTCCCCATAAAGATACATCATAAAGCAGCACCGGCGCCATTTTTTCATACTGTTTTATCTCTATCATGTCCATCTCCTTACAAGTTAGCATACCTACTTTATTATATCATACCACAAAAAACTTTTGCTGCGTGTAACATTTGTTACAGCCAAATCTGAAAATTATGATTATACTGGTTTCAATTTCACAAGGAGGTGAACCGATGGATTTCATCAACAACAATTATCATTATCCGTCCAAGAGACAAGTGGTCTATGCCAAAAACGGCATGGTACACAGTTCGATGCCGCTGGCTTCACAAATCGGCATTGACATGATGAAACAGGGTGGAAATGCCGTAGATGCTGCGGTGGCTATGGCAGCTGCCCTGCCTCTTTTGGAACCGACCGGAAACGGTCTGGGCTCTGACTGCTTCGCCCTGATTTGGTTTGACGGCAAACTTTACGGCCTCAACGGCAGCGGTATCGCACCAAAGGCACTGACACCAGATGCCGTCAAAGCGGCAGGCTATACACAGATGCCAGAAGAAGGCTGGTATTCTGTCATGGTGCCTGGCGCGCCTTCTGCCTGGGAAAAAATGCGAAACCGCTTTGGTACCATGTCCATGGAAACACTGATGGCGCCAGCGATCACCTACGCAGAAGAAGGCTTTCCCATTGCGGAAACGGTTGCATATCAATGGGCGGAAGAAGCAGAACGTTTCTCGCCTTTCTGCAAAGAAAATCCGGCAGTCTTTCAGCCGTGGTTTGACTACTTCACCAAAGACGGCGCCCCTTATCAGACCGGCGAACTCTTCAAAAACCCGGACTTTGCCAAGACATTGTGCAAACTGGCAGCTTCTGACTGCAAAAGTTATTACACCGGTGAGATTATGGAACAAATCGTCGCCTTCGCAAGAAAAACAGGCGGATTGTTTACAGAAGAAGATTTCGCCAATTACCAGGCTGAATGGGTGGAACCGATTTGCTGCGATTACAAGGGATATACCGTCTGCGAAATCCCGCCAAACGGACACGGCATCACCGCGCTGATGGCGCTGAACATTTTACAGGCACTGCCCCTTGATACCCACCGGGAAACTGCTGCAAACTATCACAACATGATTGAAGCTATGAAACTTGCTTTTATAGATGCAAAAAAATATGTCGCCGATCCAAAGACGATGCAAACAAAGGTTTCAGAACTGCTTTCCCCAAATTACGCAGCGCAGCGGCGCTCCCTCATCGGAGAAAAAGCCCTCATGCCAGAAGCCGGAGACCCCCACTGCGGCGGCACGGTATATTTTTGTACCGCTGACAAAGACGGAAATATGGTGTCTTTCATTCAAAGCAACTACGCCAGATTTGGTTCGGGCATTGTTGTGCCGGGCACCGGCATCACCCTGCAGGATCGTGCTGCCAACTTCTCTCTAGATCCTGCCAGTGACAACTTCCTGGCTGGCGGCAAAAAAGCCTATCACACCATCATTCCCGGCTTTCTCATGAAAGATGGAAAAGCAGTCGGTCCCTTTGGCGTCATGGGCGGGTTTATGCAGCCGCAGGGACACCTGCAAGTCGTGGTAAACACCGTAGATTTTCACATGAACCCACAGACCTGTCTGGATGCGCCTCGGTTTCAGTGGGTCGGTGAAAAAAAGATACAGCTGGAGCGTGAAGTTCCCCATTTCATTGCCCAGAACCTGTCTGCCCGCGGACACCATGTTGAAATTGTAAATCATAACATCGGGATGGGACGCGGCGGCATCATCTGGCGCATGGAAAACGGTGTTTACGCAGGCGGTACAGAATGCCGCTGCGACGGTACCATTGCTGCATGGTAACAAACCTTCCCCCTTCTTCCCTTTACAGAAAGGAGTTTCCTTATGAAAACCAACAAACGAAAATTCCAAATTCCGCATACCAACGTCATTCTGTTTTTTATGGTTGCTACCTGTGCAATTCTAACCCA
>CANBFZ010000108.1 GCA_947367725.1 uncultured Eubacterium sp. | reverse complement strand
GATTGAATACCACGCGCAGCATGGAGTCGCTGAACAGATTGCCGTAGCAATGCGCAACTCTGCCGCCCATCAGCTCTTCTGCAATATAGCGTTCCAGCTTTGCCCAACCCAAGAGATTGGCTACATCATGGAACTGCGCACCGTAACCATCGTCTAGATTGCAGTGCATGCAGACGCCACGTTCTTTGAATTCGCCCATGAGCGCCATAGCTTTAATATAATCCTCCGTCCGGTACAATTCCATGTCCAGTCCCGGGTATTCATAAGTAAAATACTGCGCCAGGTTTCCGATGGTAGTCACCCCTGCCGTCAGCCCGTAAGTCACATTCTCTACTCCGTTGAGAGAACCGATCATGTGATCCCCCAGATGCGGATTGACCGGTACAACCTGCCCGATAGCATTCCATTCTTCTTGAGAATGAAAAATCAGACTGCCGCCCGCCTGGAACTTGTCCCGGTATTCCTCCGGCACCCCCATGATCCAGTCGCAGCAAATGCCCAGACGATCAATGGAAGACCCCGCCTCCATCAGTCCATCATAAACCTTTCGGATGCCTTCTTCTGTAACCGACCAGGAGTTCCAGCCGATGACAGAGTGCTTCATAATCTTGCCTTCTTCCATCATCCGCAACTTATATTCTTTCTCGGATTTGACGCCGTATTTCTGCATGAACAGCGTCTCGCCGATGGTAATGCCTTCCGCAATCTTCTTCGCATCTGCCTTGATGGTTTTCATATCAGGCAATTCTTTCTCATTAAATCTTCTATTAATCTGAATATCCATGTAAGTCCTTTCTTTCCGGCAGCATGCCGATGCTTCGTTTCATGATGGCAAGGGCTGCATCCGGATCATATGCGCGCAGTAAGCCCGCCGCAAAGAATACATAATCCCGGTCGATACACACCGCTGCGTCTTTTGGCAGCAGAATTCGATTCATTTCCGCAGGCTGTACCAATGCCCCGCGCAAAATAGCTTCCGGCTGTTTTCCGTTTACAAGAATGCCACCGGTACCGATGATTGTTTTTATGCCGGTCAGGTTCTTTCCGCGCTGTACCAGTTTACATCCGTCGTTAAATTCCTTTGTGACGCAGCCAGCATGCCGCCTTGCAGAAATTCGCACCGCGTGTTCAGCAATGTTGCGGTCAATCTGCCTCTGCGCTGCATCCTCTGCGATATACGCTGTGGAATGGATTCGTTTCTGTATCGCTGCCTGTAAAAGTGCTTCTGTAACGCCGCACTGCTGCGCAAATACTGTTTCTCCGACTTCCTGCACTAGGCACACTGCGGATTCCCGCATGCCCATATCTCCCTCTACCGTACGTTTGGCAAAAGGCTGCGGTATACCAACCACCTTTGCGCCTGGAAAAGATTCGTTCTCTCCATAGGAGTAAATGTCCGTCGTCGCACCGCCGATGTCTGCCATCATAAATGCACCAATGCCTGGTTCCTCGTCGGTACCCCGGCAGAGAAGTTCTCCTGCTGCCAAGACAGCGGCAGGTGTGGGGACAATCGCACCTGCTAGCATACGCTGCACTTTGCCGACCCCCTTCATATTGGTGATCCGTTTCATAAACAAATCTCGGATAATCTCAGCAGTGGGCTCAATATGCAGCTTGCCAACGTTCGGTATGATATTCTCCGCTAGAAAACATTCTTTTCCCTTGCGTGAAAGCATGCCGCGTATGTCCTGGGCAACTTCAGAATTCCCCGCATAGATAACTGGTATTGTCAGCGCGCTATCACTGATACGCATCCCGTTCTGCAGAAGCAGCTTTGTATTTCCCTTCTCATAGCCACCGCAAAATAGAAGAATTTCCGCGCCGGCGCAGGAAAGTTCCTGCAAATCCGCTTCGGACAGCAAGCCTGCTTTGCAGCACATTAGCTTGCCGCCTGCACTGAATGCCGCATTGCGTCCCGCCTCAATGCTGAGGGACCTGGTCAGTCCTGCAACCGCCATGCGAAGCCCGCCTGCGGCGCTGCTGGTTGCCAGCTTCAACGCCCCTTCAAAATGCGTGCTTCCCAAAACAGACTTGGCGGCTTGAAAGCACTGTGCAAGACCGATGGCGGCATCCTCATGCACCGTGGAAGGTACTTGATCCCGCAGCACGATACACCGCGCCTTTAGATCCACGCACACCACTTTGGTGTAGGTGCTTCCGAAATCTATGAGTACTGCATATTCCAAAGTGGGTTCCTCCTGGTAAGTTACAGTGACTGCTGCACAGTTCTTGCAATAATATTATCCTGAATGTCTTTTTCCAGATCCACAAAGTAAGCGGAATATCCCGCTACTCGAACCAGAATGTTGCGGTACTTCTGCGGTTCTTTCTGTGCTGCCCGCAGCGTATCGTCGTCTACTACGTTGAGCTGAATATGCTGTCCGTGTTCATCCTCAAAATACGTACGTACAACCGTTTCGATAATGTCCAGTCCCTTATCGCCCTTCACTACCGCAGGATCAAATCTCTGGTTGACCAGAACGCCGCTCTGTGCCAGCAGCGGATCGGTTTTTCCAAGGGATTTCATCACAGCGGTCGGTCCATTGACGTCCATACCGATCATCGGCGATGCATTGTCAGCAAGGGCAGAATATGCTTTTCTTCCATCTGGCAGTGCGCCGATCAGCTGTCCCAGTACTACGTTGTAGGACTGCGTGGAAATTACCATCGTATATTTAGCGTCTCTGCCATCGGTATGCTTCGTAATCTGGTCATTGCAAAGCTTTGTCAGCCAGTGGGCGTAAGCATCTACCGTATCAATATCATTGCCGTACTTTGGCGCTCTATTGATTAACAGCTGCCGCATATTTTCTTTTCCCTCAAAATCAGTCGCCAGCAGATCCATCAGTTCGTGCATCGTCAGATATTTTTTGTTAAATACACATTCCTCAATGGCTGCCAGGGAGTCTGCAATATTTGCAATCCCTGTAATCGCAATGGCAGAATATCTATGATCCGCCCCTTTGCGCTGCAGGACTTTCCCCTTTTCAATACAGCCGTGGGTAAAGCAGGAGCCTGTAATCGTCGGCGCCGTCCATGCGTGGCAGGATACAATTCTGTCAAAGAGTTTCACAAACTGATCCATGAAGTAATCCTGCTGTTTTGCATAAGCATCCATCAATTGTTCAGTGGAAGTAAACTGCCGTACATCGCCGGTTTCAAGACCGATCTGCTTTCCGGTCAGCGGATCCACGCCGTTGTTCAAAGTAATCTCAAAGACCTTGCTCGGATTGAAGTAGCCCGCATTGGACTGGAAGTCCGTGATCCCCGGCACACTCGGCTCGATACAGCCGCAGATCCCCCAGTTTCTTGCGTCTTCCAGTGAATGTCCCAGAGAAAGCAGATGAGAAATATTGGTGCTGTCGTTGAAAAATGCAGGATGGCTGCCACCTTTTCTTGCCACAGACAGTGCCAGTCTAAAGGTTTCTTCATCCACCCCGTCGTGGTAACGGAACGATACGCAAGGCTCTTTGGTCTGCAGGTCTTCCATACAGTGGAGAATCAGTCTGGTCAAATCGTTGCAGCCGTCGCTGCCATCAGGCAGCACACCGCCGATCATCATATGAATCCACAGCGGACAGCCCGGATAAGCGATGGACTCTCTGGTGGTTCTGACCTCCCACAGTTCTGCCACTTTCAGCTTGAATTCGTGTACCAGATCCGCGATGAACGCCTCGCTGACGCCATCTGTCAAATCTTTTTCATAGAACGGGTACATATACTGGTCAAATCTGCCAATGCAGTTGTCGTTGCTGTTATATTCCATCTGCAGCGCCAAGTGGGTAAACCAAACAAGCTGTACTGCCTGATAGAAATTCTTCGGTGCGTATTCTGGTACGATTCTGCAGTTTTCCGCCATGGTCAGAAGCTGCTGCTTTCTCTCTGCATCGCTGCAGACGGCTGCCGTCTGTTCTGCCAGTTCTGCATATCTGTGGGCAAAGCGAATGATCGCCTCCATCACGATGATCATGGATTCCCATGTATAACGCTGCTCCATCTTTTCAATATCCATGTGATCAATGGCAGCGATGTTTGCTTTGCACTGGTCAATATAGTAACGGTATCCTTTTGTTACCAGTTCATCATAAAACGGCGCATGGTTCATGGTGGACTTGTTGGAAACGCCTTTCGTAAACACGCCGATGTCTACCATGGTATCGATTTCCGTTTCAGAAAGCGCAGCCGTCAAATCGCCAAAGGCTCTGCCTTCCCACTTCTTCACAATCTGCCGCAGTTCTTCCTTTTCTCCCGGTAAAAACTGCAGATTATCAGACTTTCTGGTGTCCAGCTCTTCTAAATCATCACGCAGCCATGCGGTCATATCTGGGTACAGCGGCGCACCATGAAACATGGACGCCAGATGTCCGGCTAAAATGGAATCCTCTGCAATAAAAATTTTCTTATGATCCAGCACATACGCAAAGGATTTTGCTCTGCGAAGCAGGAACGGCTCCATGGATGGCTGGCTGTAAAACTCTGTCACCAATCTGGCTCTATCCAGACAGATGGTAACGGGTGTATCTCTTACCTTTTCACTTAATCTTATTATTCTTTCAGAAATCATTTGACTACCTCCTTTATATTATCTTTTGTCCAAAAACATTCTTTTCCACTTGGTTCTAATATTTGATTGGCGCGGCGCACCAGTTCCCGCATTGCCTCGTCTGTTGGCGGTTTTACCCCTTCCAGCGGATACGCTTTTCCCAGCGCCTGATACTTTGGCTTTCCGAATTCATGATAAGCCAGCAGTTCATACGCCTTGATGCCGGGCACCTCCGCGATAAATCTAGCGATGCCTTCTATGTTCTCCAGCTGATCGGTATAGCCGGGAATGACTGGTGTTCTTGCGGTAATTGGAATTCCAAAGGCAGCAATCCGCCGAATATTTTCCAAAATCAATGCGTTGTCCGCACCGGTCATGGCTTTATGCTTCTCTGCATCTATCTGCTTGATATCCATAAACATGGCGTCAATGTAAGGCAGTGCTGGCGCAAACTCTTCATATTTGGCATAGCCGCAGCTCTCTACCATAACATGTAGATTCCCCTCTTTACAGCGCTTTGCAATCTGTGTCAAAAACGACCCATGGGTCAAAGGCTCGCCGCCTGAGAAAGTCACTCCGCCGCCATACCTGGTATAAAAGCCTTTATCTTTTTCGATTTCCTGGTAAAGTGCTTCTACTGTATAGTCTGTTCCGGCAATTTTCTTAGAATCGGCATAGCACACATCGATGCAGGCAAAACAGTTGTCACATAACGTTCTGTCAATCCTGCCGTCCTCCTGAATCGCGCCCTGCGGGCAGACAGTTCTGCATACGTTGCAGCCAACACAGCGAACTGGGGATTCCAGGATTTCTTTTTGATAATGCTGCGATTCGGGATTGGCACACCACAAACACCGCAGCGGGCATCCCTTAAAAAATACCAAGGTCCGCAGACCATCTCCATCATGAATGGAACATTTTTGAATATTGAAGATCATCCTGTGATACCTCTTTCTTTCGTTCTGCCTAACTATTACGCAAATCCTGTGCCAACTGTTTCTTGATCAGGTCTGTCATCTGTGTAATTTCTGCATCTTCGCCCTGTGGCAATGCAGGTTCTCCGCCGCCTAAGAAGATGTCTCTTGTGTATTTTGCCTGCGCTACCAGCATTGCAAGACCGCCTGCTGCCACAAGATTTCTATGCTGTGCCTGCTGTATCAGTTTTGTGGGTGCAGGATTGTAAATCACGTCCACCACCTGCGAAACACCCGGTAGATCCCGCAAGTCCAGCGGCGCTGCTTCTGTGTTCGGATACATCCCTACAGGCGTTGTATTGATTAACACTTCAATATCTTCCCTGTCTTTGATTGTGTCATAATTGACACTACCATTTCTGGATACCACCAAAATCTGTGCCGCGCCCATATCTGCCGCTGCTTTCTGTGCAGTTTTGCTGGTACCACCGCTTCCAAGTACGGCAACGGTCTTCCCTGCTACCGCTACACCAGCACAGGTGCAAAGATACCGCAGACCATAATAGTCTGTGTTATAGCCGTGCAGCATGCCGTTCTCATCCCGATACACCACATTCACACTGCCGATGGCTTTGGCGCCAGGCGACAAGACATCACAGTATGGAATGACCTTCTGTTTATATGGAATGGTAACATTGAGTCCCTTGAAATTCCTTTCTTCAAGCAGGATTTCAAAATCTTCTTCGCCCATGCTTAATAGTTCATATTGATAAGACGCAATTCGCTCGTGAATGAACCGGGACCAACTGTGTCCCAAAGATTTCCCAATTAGCGCATATTCGATGTGCATTGCAGCGTTCCTTTCTTCGTCCTCTTTCCATTCTATTTTACATCAAATGTCTGCCCTTTTGGTAGCGCCTGAACTTCCACCCGGTCTTGACAAAAAGTCACGCCAGGGAATTCCTTTTCTATGATAAAATAAAGATCGAAAGAACATATTGTCGCCGAATTGTGTCTAAAACGACACGGTTTCTCTCATTGTGCGCGTCATTTTAGACACACCATCTGCGGCAGATACAGCACCAATACAGAAAGGATGTGCAGCATTGAAAGCAAGAAAAATTTTTAGAACCATAGAAACCCATAC